>DBFOUY010000151.1:0-6224 GCA_048365975.1 Eubacterium sp. | reverse complement strand
AGCCTTTTCACGTGCACCCTCAACATTGTCAAGAATCCATTTTATTTTTGTTGCACTGAAATAAGCGTCAATTAAAAGACCTGTTGTTTCTTTGATATAGTCACTTAGTCCTTCAGCTTTAAGCTCCTCACAATATGAAGCAGTTCTTCTGCACTGCCAGACGATAGCGTTGCAAACAGGCTTGCCTGTTTCCTTTTCCCATACTATTGTTGTCTCTCTTTGATTGGTTATACCGATACCTGCAATATCTTTCGGATTAACCTTTTCAAGTCTAAGACAAGCAAGTATTGCACTGATTTGTGAAAACAGAATTTCCATAGGATCATGCTCAACCCATCCGTTTTGCGGATAGTATTGAGGAAACTCGTTCTGTGCCTTGGCAACAATCTCGCCCTTCTTATTAAAAATAATTGCTCGTGAGGAGGTTGTACCCTGGTCAAGTGCCATAATATATTTTTCTGCCATAATGATACCCCTCTCATTATTATTTATGCCGATTTTAACTTATTATTAAAGCAAAAAGCAGGCATAACTGCCTGCCTTTATTGTACTTTATTTGGAAATTAAAGTCAATGAAATATGGATATTGTTACAGTAATTTAATTATAATTTATACAAATTTTGTTGAATATATAAAATATTGCTGAATAAGCGTGAAATCTTAAGCATTATTTTCAACAAAGGTTATTATATCGCTGACGCTTTCGATTTTCTCAATTATTTCATCAGGAACCTCAATGCCAAACTCATCCTCAACAGACATTACAATATCAATTGCATCAAGACTGTCTGCTCCCAAATCCTCAACAAGCAGACTTTCGGGAGTTATGGCACTCTCCTCAATATCAAGCTGTTCAGCAAGAATTTCCTTAATTTTATCAAATATCATAAATGTCACCTCAAAAAAATGTTGTTAATATTGATTAGTTATGTTATTATCATATTATATAATTATCTTTAAATTGTCAACAAATAAATTACAAAAGAGGTAAAAAAATGAAAAAATTCGGACTTATCGGCTACCCTCTCGGTCACTCGATGTCACCGCTGATTCACAGGGAGCTTTTTAAAATAAATAACATTGATGCTACTTATGAGCTGGTTGAAATAAACCCTGATAATTTTGATAATGAGTTTGAAGCTATGAAGGACTTTGACGGCTTTAATGTTACTATACCACATAAAATCGGTGTTATTCCCAAGATGAAGGCTTTGTCTGAAAGGGCTGAGCTATTCGGTGCAGTTAACACTGTTGAAAATAAGAATGGTGCTTTAACAGGTCATAATACTGATTGCTACGGCTTTTTAAGAGCCCTTGATATGGCAGGAATAACTCTTGGCGGCAGGGTGCTTGTTTGCGGCAGCGGCGGTGTTTCAAGAATGTTTGCATTTGAGGCAATGCTTGCAGGTGCAGATTTAACAATTGCTGTGCGTGATGCTGATCTTGAAGCAGGCAGACAGATTGCTGATGAAATAAAGGCAAAGCTCGGAAAAACAGCTGAGCTTATTACTATTGATAATGTTGACGGTGGGTTTGACCTTATTATTAACGGAACTCCTGTAGGTATGCACCCGAATACAGATGCCTGCATTCTTCCTAAGGAGAAGGTGCAGAAGGCAAAGGCGGTGTTTGATGCTGTTTATAATCCTCTTGAAACAAGGCTTATAAGCTTTGCGAAGGCGGCAGGACTTAAATATTCAAATGGTTTGCCGATGCTTGTATGGCAGGCAGCCGTAGCGCAGGAAATTTGGTTTGGTGTTAAGTTCAGTAATGAGCAGGTTAAGGATGTTTTGAAAATTACTGAGGAGGAGCTGAAAAAATAATGAATATTATTTTATGCGGTTTTATGGGCAGCGGCAAAACAGTTGTTGGAAATGAGCTGTCAAAAATAATGGGCAGAAAATTTGTTGATACGGATGAGCTTATTGAACAGGAGCAGGGGGTTGCAATCAAAGCCATTTTTGCAAGCCACGGCGAGGATTATTTTCGTGATTTGGAATTTGAGTGCTGCAAAAATGTTGCTGAGCTTAAGAACTGCGTGGTGTCAACAGGCGGCGGAGCTTTAACCTTTGAAAGAAATGTTGAAGCGTTAAAGGAAAGCGGAAAAATAGTTTTTCTTGATGCCAGCTTTGAGGTTATCTGCGACAGGATAGGAAATTCAAATAACCGTCCGCTTTTCCGTGACAGGGACAAGGCACGTGAGCTTTATAATGAAAGAAAATCAAAATATCTCAGTGCTGCCGACTATGTTGTTGACGGCGATATGTCTGCAAGAAAGACAGCAATGAGCATTGCCGAATTGTTCAGGTAAATAAAGCTTAGCTGTGTTCTGATTCGGCGGTTTCTGCCTGAATAAAAACACTCTATTGAAAAATAAAACAACTTGTGCTATAATGTGTGAGTTATATGTGTTAGACAAGAGGTGTTTCCTATTAGTATAAAGAAATCTGAGCTTGACCACGATGTGGAAATGTTCAAAAAATACAGAAACTTACTTAAAGAGCTTACCGTTAAAAACATCCGTCTTAAGTATCGCCATTCCTGGCTCGGTGTTTTCTGGAGCTTTTTGCAGCCCCTTTTAAATATGGTTGTTCTTTCGGTAGTATTCAGCGGTATTTTCGGCAGAGAGGATAAGAGTATTATCTGCTATCCTATATATCTTTTTACTGGTCGTCTGTTATTCAGCTTTTTTACAACTTCAACAAAGCAGGCAATGACCTCTTTCAGGCGAAATCAGTCGATTATTAAAAAGGTGTATGTGCCTAAATATATGTATCCTCTTTCGTCGATTTTCTCTAACTTTGTTACATTTGCCATATCACTTATATGCCTTATCTGTGTGTGGATTTTCTTTAAGCTTACAGGTATAAGCGGCGGTTCAGACTTATTCATTACAGGCTATCTGCCGCTTTGCATTGTTCCTATGCTGTTTCTGCTTTTGTTCAGTACAGGTGTCGGCTTGATATTATCGGTTGTGTGTGTTTATTTCAGAGATGTTGAATATATATGGGAGGTAGTATCACAGCTTCTGTTCTATATGGTGCCGATTATTTATCCTTTAAGCAGAATTACATCTGACTGGGTGCTTGTTTTAATCAGAATAAATCCGCTTTATTCAATGATTGAGCTGTTCAGGCAGTGTGTTCTTTATGGAAAAATAATGGACTGGCAGATGCTTATTTATGCTGCTGTTATATCAATTGTTACACTTTTAGTCGGAATTTTGTTCTTTAATAAAAAGAGCGATGATATAATTTTCCATTTATAAAAATATTAAAAAACAGATGTTTAGCAGCATCTGTTTTTTATTGTATTGAAATAATTAACAATATGTGGTATTATTTTGGCTATGGAATATAAATATGAATTACATTGCCACACAGGGTGCGTATCAAGGTGCGGCAGAGTTGAACCTGAAGAAATTGTAAAGCTATATAAAAAAGAGGGATACAGCGGTATAGTTGTAACTGACCATTACAGTCCTATGACCTTTAAGCCTAACTGGTGCCCTCAGAAGCAGATTGATTTTTACCTGAGCGGTTACAGAAGAATGAAGGCAGCAGCAGGTGATGATTTCACTGTTTTGCTTGGTATTGAGCTGAGGCATTATGGCACTGCGAACGATTATCTTATTTATGGTATTGATGAGGAGTTCCTCTATAACGCAGGCAATCTGATGACTGTTATGGAAAAGGGAGTATTCAGACTTGCTCACAGCAAGGGTTATCTGGTGTATCAAGCACATCCGTTCAGAGTAGGAATGCGTCGCTGTAATCCTGATTACATTGATGGTGTAGAGGTTTATAACGGCAAAACAGATTTGAAAGCAAATACCAAAGCGTTAGAATGGGCAAAGGCTAATAATAAGCTGATGGTGTCAGGCTCTGATTTTCATGTTGTAAAAAATCTTGCACGTGGAGGAATTATAACAGAAGAACCGATTAATAATAATGCTGAACTGCTTGAAGTTTTAAAAAAACAAAGCTTTAGGAGGATTGAAAGATATTAATGAATTTTATTAAGAAAAATGGACTCGGTATTCTTATCTGTGCAGCAGTTGCAGGTATTTCAACCTTATTAGCAGGGCTTAATATCGGCGGATTTTCCTTTGAGGTTATAGGTGCACCTGTGTTTGCAATTATAATCGGTATGGTTATAACTGCAATATTTAAAAATCTTGCTTCTGATGAAAAAATGAAAGCAGGAATAACCTTCACCTCAAAAAAGATTTTGCAGTGGGCTGTTATAATTTTAGGCTTTACTCTTAATATAAAAACAGTGCTTGCTGTGGGCGGTAAAAGTCTGCCTGTTATTATTTCAACAATCGCAGTTTCACTTATTGTTGCAGCAATAATGTGCAAATTTTTAAAGGTTGATAAAAAGGTTTCAATTCTGGTAGGTGTAGGCTCATCAATATGCGGAGGCTCTGCAATTGCTGCTACCGCACCGGTTATTGATGCTGATGATGAGGAAATTGCTCAGTCAATTTCAGTTATATTTTTATTTAATGTAATAGCTGCATTAATTTTCCCTACGCTCGGTAATGCAATCGGTTTGACAAATGACGGCTTTGCACTTTTTGCGGGAACAGCCGTTAATGACACATCATCTGTAACTGCTGCTGCATCAGCCTGGGACAGTATGAAGGCAACAAACGGAATGGTGCTGGCGCAGGCTACCACTGTTAAGCTGACACGTACGCTTGCAATTATTCCGATTACCTTAGTGCTTGCGTTTATAAGAACACGTGAGGCTAAAAAGAAAGGCGGCGAGGGTGCAAAAATCTCAATGAAAAAGATTTTCCCCTGGTTTATTCTTTACTTTGTTATCGCATCACTTATCACAACCTTAGTGGCGGTTTTGCCCTCAGGCAGCTTTACTGATTTTTATAACGATTATTTTGTAAAGGGTGCAAAATGGCTGGCAAAATTCTTTATTGCAATGGCAATGTGTGCTATCGGTCTTAATACTAATATAGTCAGTCTTGTTAAAAAGGGCGGCAAGCCGATAGCCATGGGCTTTACCTGCTGGGCGGCAATAACAGCAGTAAGCCTTGTTATGCAGCATGTTTTAGGATACTGGTAAAAAATAAGAGCAAATCAGTTATGAACTGATTTTGCTCTTATTTTTTTATATAGTTTTTCAAATATAATGTAAAACCCTGCCCCTGTAATTCCACCGAGAGTGTTATAAAACAGGTCGCTGAACTGAAAGGTTCCGATTGAAAAAATTCCCTGACAAAGCTCTATAAACAGCGATATTGAAAAGGGGATTGCCGATCCTGAAATGAGTATTGATTTTACTGATAATGCTTTGTTTTTAAAGCATTTTATCAGTAAAATCACCGACGGCATCAGGAACAGAAACAGTGCGATATTTCTTGTTTGCGGGCTTGAAATTATATTTGGATTTTCAAAAATATTCCAGTCACCGTTAATTACCGACCATCCGTCATAGTGTCTTCCTATTCTGCCGATAAGCGTAATCTGAAAAATAAAGGCAAGATTAAACGATAAAAACCATAGCGACAATACTTTTTTCGGCTTAACAGCAGCCTTGCCGTTTTTTATTAAAATGAAAATAAGATAAATCATGGCAATACCCAGTGCAATGAGTATTGCATTATATGTGCCGAATTCATTAAGAAATATATTCAGATTATGTATTGATATAAAAAATTTATGCATATTATAAACTCAATTTTAGCTTAAGGTTTGTAATGAACAGCACTGACCTCCAAAGCCCATTGTCAATTAAGGTGTAAAGAAGTCTTTTCTTAAATGGCTGATTATTATAATTATAATTTTTTAATATGTTCTTTACATAGCTGTCATTGACAATTTGTTTTACCTTCAGCTTATCGTCTTTTTTGCCTGTTTTTTTATAATTAATTGCTTCAAGCTTAAGTGTTGCAATTACATTGATTAAAAATGTGCCGATAATTCTTTCCTTAAGTGTATCATTATCAACAAGTGAAAGCTCATAATCACAAAGCTTTTTTATCTGCTCAAAACGATTTGGTATATATTTATGAGTAAGTGATGCTTCATTGTAGCAGTAGTAGTAGCCTGTTTGGTCAATGATAACTGCTGATTTTATGTACCTGAAAATTTCAATGTCAAAAATTGCATCCTCACTTATATATTCACGCTCAGAAACAAAGCGGATATTGTTGTCCTTTACAAGTGAAAGCTTGTAAATACCTATGCAGGTTGACATATCA
>DBFOUY010000150.1:0-6955 GCA_048365975.1 Eubacterium sp. | reverse complement strand
GCTGCTGCAACAGGTGCAGTAGGTGTTGTTCGTCGTGACCCTATGGCTATGCTCCCATTCTGCGGTTACAATATGGGTGACTACTGGAAGCACTGGATTGAAATCGGTGAAACTCTTGATCCTGAAAAGGCTCCTAAGATTTTCAATGTTAACTGGTTCAGAAAAGATGATGAGGGCAACTTCCTGTGGCCTGGATTTGGTGACAATATGCGTGTTCTTGATTGGATTATCGACCGCTGCGACGGTAAGGTAGACGCTCAGGAAACTGCTATCGGTTACCTTCCTTATGCTAAGGATATCAACCTTGATGGTCTTGATATGACTGAGGAAGAGCTTGACAATATTCTTGATGTTGACAAGGCTGCCTGGGAAGAAGAACTCAAGGGTGTTGAAGAACTTTATGCTAAGTTTGACGATACTCTTCCATCAGAGCTTGCAGATGAGCTTGCTAAGGTTAAGGAAAACCTTGAGAAATAATTAACAGCTTATAAGCGGGTTGGTTTTTCCAATCCGCTTTTTTCTTGCTTACATTAAGCAGTATTTAATTTGCAATAATGTAAGTTTATATAACTTAGTATTATTTCTATTGCATTTTTATTGTATTTTTGTTAATATTCTTATTAAGAAAACAAAAGGATGTTAAACTATGTTTGTAGATATAGCAAAAATTAAAATCAAGGCAGGCGATGGCGGTGCAGGTGCAGTAGCCTTTCATCGTGAAAAATATGTTGCCGCAGGCGGTCCTGATGGCGGTGACGGCGGTAAGGGCGGTGACGTTGTATTTGTTGTTGATGATAACCTTGCAACTCTTGCCGATTTCAGATATAAACGTAAATATGCCGCTAAGAATGGAGAAAACGGACGTTGTTCACGTCAGTATGGCAAAAAAGCTCCTGATCTGGAAATCAAGGTGCCGAGAGGTACTGTTATAAAGGAAGCAAACTCAGGTGCAGTTATGGCAGATATGAGTAAAACCGACCGCTTTGTTGCAGCTCGTGGCGGCAAGGGCGGTTGGGGTAATATCCATTTCGCCACACCCACAAGGCAGGTACCACGATTTGCGAAGCCCGGTGTGCCGGGCGAGGAGTGGGAGGTTTCTCTCGAATTAAAGCTCCTTGCAGATGTGGGACTTCTCGGCTATCCGAGTGTCGGCAAATCAAGCCTTATTTCTGTTGTAAGTCAGGCTAAGCCGAAAATCGGTGATTATCATTTCACTACACTTGTGCCTAACTTGGGCGTAGTTTCAATGGGTGAGGGCAGCAGCTTTGTTATCGCAGATATTCCCGGTCTTATAGAGGGTGCAAGCGACGGCGTGGGACTTGGTCACGAATTTCTTCGTCACGTCGAACGCTGCAGGTTGCTTGTTCATATTGTTGATGTCAGCGGTCACGAGGGTAGAAATCCTATTGATGATTTTGAAAAAATCAATGCCGAGCTTTTAAAATTCAATCCTGAGCTTGCGGAGCAACCTCAGATTGTTGCAGGTAATAAAATCGATATGGCTGAGCCTGAGCAGATTGAAGAATTTAAGAACTATGTTGAGTCTAAGGGCTATGACTATTATTCAATTTGTGCACCGATTTTAGAGGGCACACAGGAGCTTATGAATGCTGTATGGAATAAGCTGCAGACTCTTCCTCCTATTAAGGAATACGAAACAGAGGAAATCCCTCTTGATGTTCTTATCAAGGATGACAAGGGCTTTAAGATTACTGTTGAGGACGACAATTATTATATCGTTGAGGCATCGTGGTTCCCAAAGGTGCTAAAGGGTATTGATATTGAAGACTATGAGGCACTGCAGTATATGCAGCGTGTGCTCGAAAAAAGCGGAATTTTCGCAGCATTAAGAGAGAAGGGAATTCAGGAAGGTGACATTGTGTCACTTTATGACATTGAATTTGAGTATGTGCCGTAATGAGATTTGTTGATAAAAATGTTAATCCAAAGCAGCTTAGCCCCCTTAATCTTGCTTTTATAGGTGATTGTGTTTATGAGATGCTTGTGCGTGAAACTCTGGTGACAAATGCCAACAGACCTGTCAATGACCTTCATAGGGAAAGTGTCAGATTTGTGTCTGCAAAGGCTCAGACTGCTGCTTTTGAGAAAATTAAGGATATTCTTACTGAGGATGAAATGGCTGTCTATAAGCGTGGCAGAAACGCTAAGGTCGGTCATTCTCCCAAAAGTGCCACAGAGGGCGAGTACCACTGTGCAACAGGTGTTGAGGCACTCTTCGGCTATCTGTACTTAACCGAACAGCTTGACAGAATAAAAGAGCTTTTTGCACAAATCAGTATGGTGTAATTATTTTGCATAATAGTAGCGATAAATAATTATTTCATTTCCGAAATTAATACTTGACAAATGAGGACAAGTATTATATAATAAATTCTGCTAACGGGAGCATAGCTCAGCTGGGAGAGCATCTGCCTTACAAGCAGAGGGTCACAGGTTCGAGCCCTGTTGTTCCCACCAAAAGGATACTCGAAAGAGTATCCTTTTCATTTTTTTCAATATCGTTGTTTGGTTAAGTGACGATATCTTTAAAATTTTTAAACTAAATAGCCATTTTTTAAAAATTACTATTGACTTTATATATGCGGTTCTGTTATAATATCTAAGCAACAGCGAGGTGTAACTCAGTTTGGCTAGAGTGCCTGCTTTGGGAGCAGGATGCCGCAGGTTCAAGTCCTGTCACCTCGACCATTCAGCTCACATTTTGCAGAATTATCTGCAAATGTGAGTTTTTTACAATTGATTTTTATTTTATATATCAATTATCGAGGTGTAGCTCAGTTTGGTAGAGCGCTACGTTCGGGACGTAGAGGCCGCAGGTTCAAGTCCTGTCACCTCGACCATTTATCTCACAATTTGAGGAAATTTGTTCCTTGATTGTGAGATTTTTGTTTTTTCTATGAACTGTTGAGTTATTCGGTCTGAATTTGCAGAAAAAATCACACTGTATGTCACACAAAAATCAGAAAAACCACACCCAAAAAACACACTTTTCTATCTTGATTGTGTTTCTTTCAGCACAATTTCATAGGAAACTGAAAAGTTGCCACCAAGCCTTATGGCAGGTGACAACTTTCTTCTTTGTTTAGGGAATTTTTGTAATTCTTCCCTTGATATGAGAATTGTGATATGTAATGCTCCCGAATCGTTATTTGATTCAGAAGCGTTGAAATTGCTTGAAGCTATTTTAAGCACGATTTCAACTTTGTCTTTATAAACAACTATTTTTTCAATGTAGTTGTCGATAAAGCGTTTATACTCAATAGTGTTGTTTTCTTTGATGTATGTCGAAAATGCAGACAAAGCCTGCTTTATGTCAGATTTGGAAACAGTGGGAAGCTCCTCAAGCACAGCTTCATCAATTCGTTTCTGCAAATCTTTCTTGGATTGATTAAGTTCATTGATTTTGTCAATCATTATGTCCTCATCAACACCCCTTGCGATTGCTTTTGTGATATTTGCAATCTGCTTGTCGATTTGCTTCATTTGTTTTTGAAACAAAATCAGGTCTTGATTGTTTGTTTTTGCAACAGTTTTGTTGTATTCGTTGACTTTATTTGCAATTTCATTGATTGCTTCATCAGTAAACAAATAGTTCTGCAGCTGCTCAATGACAAAATTCTCAAGCTTGTTTTTCTCAATCTCCTTGTTGCCGCAACCAATCTTGTGATTTTGCTTTTTGCCGCAACGATAGGAACTGTAAATTGTTCCGCTTCCACATTTTCGGGAATTGCCTTGATAGTGAAAGCCACATTCTCCGCAAACAATCAGTCCAGACAACAAATAGCATGATTTGCTTTTGTATGTCCCTATTTTTCGTTTGTTCTGACGGAGTCGTTCCTGAACCTTGTTGAATGTTTCGTCATCAATAATTCTCGGAACAGCGTTCGGAATACGGACAATTTCATCCTCTGGCTTGTTTGCGTGAGAATTGTATTAGCCAGTGAGTGACTTGGCGACTCTGCGATTGTAGACATACTCGCCAATGTATTTGCGTTGCGTAAGTATGGAATTGAATGAGGAAGCGGAAAATTCATTGCCCGATTTGGTTGTATATCCTCTTGCATTCAATTCCTTTGCCATATCATTGTAAGTATATTTTTGTGAATACATATCAAAGATAATCTATTTGGAGATTTATAATATCTTTCTTCTTTTATTCTATCGTTTTTGTACAGCAAATAACGCATACTTTCCGATATTATTTCTTTGGAGTAATCAGCTGATGGTTTTCTTGCAGACAATTTTACTGATTCCTTTTTCACAGTTTCTAACATTTTTTCAAATGCTACTTTATCTATATTTGCTGACAATACACCATCCGTACTATAAAAAATTTGCTCTTTTGTTTTTTTGATTTTATATTTATGCTTGAGAAAAAATCCTTCAATATAAAAATCCATTAAGTTACTAATTTCTTCAAAGTATGCTTCAATGCCATCGTTATAGGAAGTAATATTATCTATGAAATCATTATTAAGTAAATCAAGAAAATCAATTATTGCATTAGTCTCAATGTTTTCAGTATTAAAAACTAATGATTCAAGTGTTTCAAAATAATGAGAGTTTCCTAAGTAACAGAATAAATCGTTTTTGTAAAATTCAATTATCTTATCGTTTTTTATTATTAACGCTTCAATACTTGATTTTGTGATTTTCTGCGACTTTGATTTTTCTTCATCAGTTGATGCAACAATTACATCTCTTGCCTTATTTAATTCTATAAGAAAAATATATGTTGCTTCAGTTGGTGTTTGTTATATCATATTTAACCTTTAAACCAGTCTGTTCTTTTATTCCCCATGCAATAAACAGGAGCGCAGCCGATGGGATTCCAAGCCGGATATTGCCTCGCTGATTTCGTCATTTGTGAAGGGTAGTTTTTGCCCAAAGCGTTTAAAATAAGGTTGATGAGTGCAGCTATAATCAGCACTGTTCTGATGATTGTTTCCTTTGTAATTTTCATATCTTTTCTCATTTTTTTTGTAAAATCATAACCACCAGTTCAACTGGTGGTTATGATTAACAATTATTCCTCCGTTTTTAATTCTTCCTCATTGATTTCTACATCCTCAACTGCATCAAGCATCTTTTTGGTTTCAGTCTGAACGGATGCCTTGTCAATACTGCCTTCAATAGCCTGATAAACAACCGCGGCAACACCTGCAATAACAAATCCTGCAATCTGCACTTTTTCGTTATCTGCTGATTTAAGTGCTGCACCAATACCTGCAACAACAATTACAGCAGTTATAATAAACTTTCTTGATGTGATTTTTTTAAGAATATTTTTCATAATATTAACCTCCTATTATCATAGATATGATATAACCGATCGTACCGTCAATAACAGTTCAAACTTTGACCATTTCTGTTTATATATACAAACAATATACTTGCCTATCTCTGTGAGATAGTTATTATGCAATCATAAGTCCACTCCTTCAAAAAATTAAAGTCCTGACAGTTACCTACAGCAGTATACTCTCAGGACTACTTTATTTAAACTATACTCTTTTATCTTTGTGCAAAAGTTTTTTGTTTTTGTTAAAATTAAGATAAAGTTAAGAATGGAAACATTGCATACAATACTATTATTCTATATAATTTCATTAAAGGCGGGTGTTATGATGACTAACAAAATTATGCTTGTAGATGATGAGCCTGATATACTTAATTTGCTTGAAAAAGCACTTAATTTAGAGGGATATGCCAATATAACAAAAACTGAGAACGGATTTTCGGCTGTAGAAACCTGCAGAAAAATTCAGCCTGATATAATCATTTTAGATATTATGCTGCCTGATATTGACGGGTATGAGGTGTGCAAGAGAATTCGTGAATTTTCCCACTGTCCCATATTATTTCTTTCTGCAAAGAATGATGAAATTGATAAGTTACTTGGCTTAGCAGTTGGCGGAGATGATTATGTAACCAAGCCATTCAGTCCGAAAGAGGTTGCGTACAGAGTAAAAGCACAACTGCGCCGAGCGAAATACAAGCAGCTTCCTGTGCAAGATTTTTCTATAAAAATCGGTGAGCTGCTGATAGATACTGATGGCTGCATAGTTGTGAAAAACGGTAACGAAATTGAATTGACTGCAAGAGAGTATGAAATTTTAAAGCATTTGGCAGAAAATAAGGGGCGAGTAATCAGCCGTGAGCGTTTATATGAAACTGTTTGGGGTGAGGAGGCTTTTGGCTGTGATAACACGATGATGGTGCATATTCGCCATTTGCGTGAAAAATTAGAGGATAACCCTAAAAATCCAAAATATATTATCACAATGAAAGGCTTAGGCTATAAGCTGGTAAATCCTTATGAAAAATAAAAAGAAATTAAATCCGTTTATAAGAATATTTATTTTGGTAGCGGCTTTGATTGTTATGGCTGTTATGATTTCAATAGGAATGTTTTATTATGTTTTCGGTATTACTGAGCCTGAAGGTTTGAGCTTTGCATCTTGGCCCGATAGATTCACTGATAATTTTTCAGTATGGATGGAAGATGATAAAGGAACTCTTAAAATAAAAGATATTGGTATTGAAAGACTTGATGAATACGGTTTGTGGCTTCAGGTGATTGACGAATCAGGTAAGGAAATTTTTTGCCACAATAAGCCTGAAAATTATAAAATAAATTATTCTGCATCTGAATTGATTGGTTTGAATTCAAGTAAATATGAAAACGGATATACAGTTTTTGCAAACAGTTATGAAGAAAACGGAAAAACATATAATTATTTAATCGGTTTTCCATATGCAATAGGCAAGCATATGCTTTATTATAACGGTGAGAATGTAAGCAGACTTTTTCCTGTATTTCGTGTGGGGGTATTATCTTCATTTTGCATTGTTATTTTACTTGTGATTTTTTACGGTTTCTGGCTTACAAAGCATCTTAGCAAAATTACAAACGGTATCGAAAATATATCAC
>DBFOUY010000149.1:0-9127 GCA_048365975.1 Eubacterium sp. | reverse complement strand
AAATATAATATTTCACAGTGGAAACGCCTTGAGCTTGGCGAAATCAGCCGTCAGGAGGTTAAAGTCAACCGCTACAAACTGCTGTTTGACGAGCTTGGAATAGACGTTTCACCTGAGCTTGCAACAGAAATATATGAGGAAAAATTAGCAACAGGTCATTATTTTATTGACGGTGCTGTTGAGATGATAGAAAGTATATATAATGATTATGACCTTTACCTTGTTTCAAACGGAGCAAAAAGAGTGCAGGATGGCAGACTTGCAAGTGCTGATATATCAAAATATTTTAAAGGCATTTTCATTTCAGAGGTGGTAGGTCACGAAAAGCCGAGCATTGAATTTTTCAACTATTGCTTTGACCGAATACCTGATTTTAACAAAGACAACACTATAATTATCGGCGACAGCCTTTCAAGCGATATAAAAGGCGGTGTCAATTCAGGGATTAAAACAATATGGTTTAATCCACACTACGATAAAAATGAAAGTGATATAATACCTGATTATGAAATTCACGGCCTTTGTGAAATAAAAGAATTGCTAAAAAGAATATAACTTAACCCCCACGAAAATATTCGTGGGGGTTGCTTTTTACAGTCATATTATATCCGCTAAGGTTTTATTTGAAAGAAAATCAGTAATTACTGCATCAAGCTCGCACCACATTTTATTTGTTTTGCAGTTAGGTGCATTATCGCAGAAGCCCTGCTCAACACAGCTGACAGGTGCAAGGCTGCCCTCAGCTACCTTTAAAATTTCAAGGAGTGAATATTCCTGAGGTACTCTGTTCAATTTATATCCGCCGTTTTTTCCTCTGCTGCTTTCAAGAAAGCCTGCTTTATTAAGTGATGAAACAATAATTTCAAGGTATTTTATACCCATATTTTTATTTTCGGCTATATCTTTCAGTGAAACTGCCTTATCATTTCCGTGCTCTGCAAGGTAGGTCATTATCATCAGAGCATATCTGCCCTTTGTGGAAATCATCATTGCTGACTACCTCCGAAAAATTCCTTGGCAATTCTGACGCTTTCCATTGCATCCTTGGCATAATAATCGGCATTAATCATTTTTGCATATGACTTTGTGAGCACTGCACCGCCCACAAGCACCTTTGCATCTGTATTATCATGAATAAGCTTAATTGTCTTTTCCATATTCGGCACAGTAGTTGTCATAAGTGCAGAAAGGCATACAAGCTTACAGTTATGCTTTATTGTTTCCTCAAGCACTTTTTCGCACTTAACATCCTTACCTAAATCAATAACATCAAAGCCGTAATTTGACAAAAGAACCTTTACAATATTTTTGCCTATATCGTGAATGTCACCCTCAACAGTAGCGATAACAATTTTATTTTCACTTTCCTGCTTTTCACCTGCAAGAGTGAGATGCTCCTTGATTGCATCAAAGGCAGTCTTTGCAGAATCGGCACTCATAAGAAGCTGAGGCAGGAAAATTTTGTTTTTCTCAAAGCCGTCACCCACAACATCAAGTGCAGGAATAATGTAATCATTTATAACGTCAAGGGGTGCAGTGTTCTTTAACAGCTCTTTTGCGCAGTCCCCTGCCTCTGTTTTCATTCCTTTTATGATTGCGGTTTTCAAATCAAATGAACCACTGCTGACAGGAACAGACTGTGCTTCTGCCGCATTTTCAATATACTCGGCACAGTTATCATCAAATCCCCTGAGTGCATTGAAAGAATAATATGCATTCATCATTGAATCACTAAGCGGATTAATGATACCTGCTGAAAGTCCGTTTTCAAGTGCAAGAGTATAAAATGCAGTATTAACAGCCTCTCTGTTAGGCAGACCGAAGCTGATGTTTGAAACACCTAAAACAGTGGCAACTCCAAGCTCATTTCTGATATAGTTAACTGCCTTTAAGGTTTCTATGGCATTATTTTTATCGGTTGAGATTGTCATAACAAGTGCATCAACAACCAAATCTTTTTTGTCAATGCCGTATTCTTCAGCCGTTTTTATAATCTTTTCTGCTATTTCAATTCTGCCCTCGGCATTATTTGGTATACCGTTTTCATCAAGGCAAAGGCATACAACAACACCACCGTATTTTTTAACAAGAGGAAATACCTCTCTCATTGACGAAGCCTTTCCGTTAACAGAATTAATCATAGGCTTTCCGTTATAAATACGCATTGCAGACTCAAGTGCGAGTGGGTCAGAGCTGTCAAGCTGCAGTGGCAGAGGTAAAACGCTCTGAAGATTATACACAGCATCCTTAAGCCATTTAACCTCATCAATCTCAGGCAAGCCGACATTGACATCAAGAATATGAGCACCCTTCTCCTGCTGAGCAAGACCCTCTTTTATTACATAGTCAATATCATTATTTCTGAGAGCCTCTTTAAACAGCTTTTTACCTGTGGGATTAATTCTCTCACCTATAATAACAGGCTTTTTACCTATTGTAACTGCTGATGAATATGATGTAACAACAGTATCATTTTTCTTATCAGGAACACTGTCGTCAATACTTTTACAGCGTTCAATCATTGCTTTAATGTGCTCAGGTGTAGTACCGCAGCAGCCGCCGAGATATGATACACCGATTTTTGCAATTTCCTTCATATCCTGAGCAAACTCTTCAGGTGAAACATTATAAACAGTTTTACCGTCAACAGATTCAGGCAAGCCTGCATTCGGCATAACAATAATAGGAAGCGAGGTGCAGGACCTCAACTCCTTAACAAGCTCGATCATCTGCTTAGGTCCAAGACCGCAGTTCATACCTATTACATCAACACCAAGCCCCTCAACCATAGCCGCTGCAGCTTTAACGTCACCGCCTGTCAGCAGTCTACCCTTTTCATCAAAAATCATTGATGCTATAACAGGCAGATCACTGTTTTCCTTTGCAGCAAGAACAGCGGCCTTAAGCTCATAGGTGTCACTCATAGTTTCAATAATTATAACATCACTGTCTTCCTTACCTGCATTAACAACCTCGCTGAAAAGCTCAACAGCTTTTTCAAAATCAAGATCACCCATTGGCTTTAACAGCTTACCTGTAGGTCCTATGTCAAGAGCTACCTTTTTTCCTGCCCTTTTAGCAAGTGCAACACCTGCCTTAACAAGCTCTGCCACATTATCATATTTGAGTGAATTTGCACCAAAGGTATTTGCCGTAATATATTCAGCACCTGCCTCAGCATAAGCCTTGTGGACTGCAAGCACTCTTTCAGGCTCAGTAACATTCAGCCTTTCAGGTAGCTCCCCTGCCCTTAAATTGAGCATACTGCCCATTCCGCCGTCAAAAAACTTAATCATTTTCAATACCTATAAATGCTGTCACAGACTTTGAAGGAACCATCTGATAAGTATCTGTAACAGCAAGTCCTATTCTTTTAGTCAAATCTATCAGTTCAAAGATTTTTTTATTTTCTTTTATATCCAAATCAAAATAGCCAGGCGAATAACGCTGTCTGAGAGTCAGACCTTCTGCTCTCAGCTTATCCTCAAGGCTGTCACAAACCTCCTCAATCTTTGAGGCAAGGCACGCCTGAAGCACCGCAGTTTTAGTTATATCAGTACTGCTGTAGGTTCTCAGAAGTCTGTCACATTCTGTACCAAGTGTAGCACCGAATACACAAACCTTGCTGCAGCCCCTTAAATTATCTGCAAGCCTGGCACTTTTAAAAATATAATCGCCTATTGCAACACTGCTTTCATCCACCTTACAGTCAAAAATTCTGTGAAGAGTTTTAGGGTTAACACACCTGTTAACCTCATCACAGCAGCTATCAATAAGTGCAAGCAGTCTTTCATCGTTGGTTTTTGATGATGTTCTTAAATATCTTAAAATCTCTGCCCTATTCATTTATTATTGCTGACAGTCCTTCCATAATCTTATGTGCAACATCAGGCTTGTTCATTGTGTAAATATGAACGTTATTAACGCCGTTTGCCATTAAATCTATAATCTGCTCAGTTGCATAAATTATACCTGCCTGCTTCATTACATCAGGGTTATCACCGAAACGCTCCATAATTCTTTCAAACTTTTTCGGAACAGAGCAATTTGAAAGCTCAACAGACCTTTTAATCTGCTTTGCATTTGTAATAGGCATAATACCTGCTACAATCGGAACATTTATTTCCTTTATAGCACACATTTCTCTGAAATTATAAAATACATCATTATCAAAAAACATCTGTGTTGTAATGAAATCAAGTCCGCAGTCAACCTTATCCTTAAGTCTTGCAATATCCTCAACCCTTCCTGATGAATCAGGGTGTATTTCAGGATAGCAGGCACCGCCGATACAGAAATTACCCTTTGCTTTTATGTCATTAATCAGCTCATAAGCATAATGATAATCAGGTGTTTCAGCAGGAGTAAAATCCTTTGGTTTGTCACCACGCAATGCAAGAATGTTTTCAACTCCGTTAGCCTTAAGCTCATCAAGAACACTGTTAACCTTTTCTCTCGTTGAATTGATGCAGGTTAAATGCGACAGCGGAGTAACTCCGTCCTTTTTAATTGCATTTGCAATTTCGGTAGTAAAGCCGCTTGTTGTTCCTGCCGCACCATAGGTAACACTCATCCACGCCGGCTTGTCCTTAACCATCTCTTCTATTACTTTTTTAGTATCTTCAATTTTTGCCCATTCCTTCGGAGGGAAAACCTCAAAAGAAACAGTCACCTTATTATTTTTTAATATATCACTGATTTTCATAATTTAATCTCCTAAAAATATAGGATTATTATACTACTGCTTTAATAGGATTTCAAGCAGTATTTGTATTAATGTTATTTCCATTATTATTGCAACATATTTCATTTGCTGCTGATATAGTTTCAAGAGAGTCACCAAGCTGTGTAAAAAATACTCCCAGCAGGCTTATTTCCTCATTGCTTCTGCCCTGAGCAAGTGCACAGGCAAGTGCTGAAATTGACAGGTTAAGTGAGCAGCCATCCATAACCATACCTCCTTTTCTGTAAATAATAATTTAGATTTGTGTGCGTAAGAGTGAGTATTCGTGAGATTTTGAGAGATAATCACTATTTTTATAAAATTGTTATTGACTAATTATTCCCTCTGTGCTATTATATGTAGGCAAAAGAAAAAGGAAAAGGATTTTACATCCTAATATATCAACGGAGGAAATGATTATGTCAACATTTATGCCAAAAGCTGACGAAATCACCCGCAACTGGTATGTAATTGACGCTGCTGACAAGCCACTTGGCAGAGTAGCTGCTGAGGCTGCTGTTCTTTTAAGAGGCAAGCACAAGCCAATCTTCACACCAAATGTTGATTGCGGTGACTTTGTTATTATCATCAACACTGATAAGGCTGTTCTTACAGGCGACAAGCTCAACAAGAAGCTCTATCAGCACCACACCGGTTACATCGGTAACCTTAAAGAAGTTAAGTATGGTACTCTTATGAATGAGAAGAGTGACTTTGCTATGAAGCTCGCTGTTAAGGGTATGATTCCTGACACAACTCAGGGCAGAAAGCAGCTCACAAGATGTCACATCTATAAGGGTGCAGAACACAAGCATGAGGCTCAGAAGCCACAGGCTTGGGAAATGTAAGGAGGTATCTGAATAATGTACGAAACAAATCCTTATTTCTACGGAACAGGTAGAAGAAAAGAATCTGTAGCTCGTGTACGTGTTTATGCAGGTACCGGCAAAATCACAATCAATGACAGAGATATTGACGATTACTTCGGTCTTGAAACACTCAAGCTCATCGTTCGTCAGCCTCTCGCTCTTACAGAAACAACTGAGAAGTTTGACATTGTCTGCCGTGTAAACGGCGGCGGCGTTACAGGTCAGGCTGGTGCTATCCGCCACGGTATCGCAAGAGCTCTTCTTCAGTATGATGAGGCTCTCCGCCCTGCTCTTAAGAAGGCTGGCTTCCTCACTCGTGACCCACGTATGAAGGAAAGAAAGAAACCAGGTCTTAAGAAAGCTCGTAGAGCTCCACAGTTCTCAAAGAGATAATCTTCAGATTTCTCACGGCTGCTCAATGCCTTTATTGCGAAAGCAACAAGATTCCCGGTGTCCGTTCAAAATCTTTGATTTTGCTAAACGGACAGGGTTCTTATTTACAGGGTTTTTGGAGTTGTCAGCTGGACTGAAAAGTTGTGAATATTCGGTTACAAGTAACAAACAAGTAACACATAAGCAACAAAATTATTATGTATATAAGAGATGTTTTTCCGATGGAAAGGCATCTCTTTTTTTAGTTTATGTTCAAATCTTATTGATTGCATTCACGAGTTCCTCTATGTCCAAATGAGTATAGATTTTTTCGGTCAGCGTCATAGCACCCGAATGACCAACAATCTTTTTGATTATCGTCTGGCTTACATCAGCTTCCACAAGCATTGAAACACAAGTGTGTCTGCAACAATGCGGAGTTTGTTTTAAGCCAAGATTGCTCATCAATGGCGAAAAATAACTGTCATAATAATTTCGGTATTTGAATTGTTCTCCGTCATCAGTATGAATAAGGTACTCGCTTTCAGTATCGTTATACCAATTCTTAAAGAATGGCAGTACCTTATCTGCAATCGGAACTTTTCTTATACCGTTTTCTGTTTTGCTGGCTAAAACATCAAAATATTGTTCATCTAAATGAACATTTTCTTTTTTCAGATCAAGCATTTCGGATATTCTTACTCCTGTGTATATCAGCATTAAAATAGTCTGATAATACCTATCATCCTTTTGCTTCCACAGGAGTTTAATATCCTCTTTGGTAAATTTATTTCTATCCATTTTGTTGGGATTACGGTCTTTATATTTAACTATGTCAACAAATTCAGAATAATCCTTGTTACAAATATCATTCATCATTGCATAGTCATACAACTGACCGAAAAGCACTTTTAACTTTCGCAAAGTCGGATAGTTTTTACCGCAGTTATCAACCACATACTGTAAATCTGCAAGCCGTATATCTCTGAATACCTTATTATACAGTGACCTACAAAGCTTGTATGAAGCCTTATAACCTTTAATGTTTGATTCAGATATTGAAGAGAATTTGCTCTCCGACCATCTGTCAAAGATTTCCTTAAAGGTAATCTTTGATGCAGTAATATCAAACGGATTTTTATTATACTCTGCAAGCATTTGCAGTCCGTCTGCTTTGGTTGGTGCATATCCTATTACAATATAGTCCTGAACCTGCTTGTCTTTTACCTCGTCATAATGCCAGCCGACAGTTTTTCTGACAAGGTATGGTTTTCTTCGCCTACCGGATAATTTAGTGACACCGCCATATCCGTTTGGCAATCTCAATACTCCAAAACCTCCTTAATAAAATATTTATGATAAGAGCTTATTGCTCATCATCACCATTGTTCTGCTGTGCAGCAATTTCTGCCACACGCTCTCTGTCTAATTCAAGAAATTTTTTAAGTCTTTCTTCAGTATTCAGATATTCAATTTTCTTATCGGTTAAAAAACAGTTTGTATATCTGTTTAACATTTTTTCTTCCCATTCGTCAAAATCCTGATAACTCATAAAATAAATTTCTGCCGAATCTCTGTTTTTCTGAAATTCTTTCAATGTCTGAACTAAAGGATTATTACATTCGTGTTTTTCATCATTTCCGTTTATAATAATTGAACATTTTCTGTTATGAATATCTGTTGCTTTTTCGACTTCAATTCTGAAGTCGATTTCTTTTTTCCTGTCAAGTTTAAAGAGAAAAGCAAGTACATCCGAAAGGCTGTTTAATTGCATATGCGTTGAATCATATCCCATAAAATAACTAATCGGAACTTCCAGCACTTCTGATATAGACTGTAAGGTTGAAATTGAAATGTCTATTTCTCCGCTTTCGTATTTCTGAACAGTACGCAATGATTTATTAAGTGCTACTGCAAATTCTGTTTGATTCATCTTTTTAAGTTTTCTTTGCTCGGTAATTCTTTCACCGATTTCAATATGTAAATTACGCATTCGTATCACCTCAACAATACTATAACATACAATTCACTGAATTTCAAGTGCAATTACGCATTTTTATTGCGTATATTTTTCTTGACAAATTCATTTTCATAATTTATAATAAATTTACTGCATTAAGAATACATATTTGCAAGGAGGTGACGCAATGACAGAAAAGATTTATATTGAAAGTCCAAACTTCACAGGAAGAAATGTGCCCGTTACAGAAATTGCAAAAGCAATCGGTAAGGATGCGCAATATGTTCGTATCGGACTCCAAAAGGGCATTCTAAAGTTTGGCTATGCAATCAAGCTTGAAAATTCAAGCGAGTATAACTACTACTGCCCCGACAAAAAGGTGTGGGAAGAAACAGGTTATTTCAATGAAAAGAGAGCCGGATAATAAAAAGTGACTGTCTGTTGTTTCAAAAGATAACAGGCAGTCATTCATTTTATGAAGATGAAATTTTGCAGTCGCAGACTGTAACGAGCATAGGTTTTGTAAAGCCACAGGCACAAAACCGGACGGCTGAAGCCGAATGGGGACACCCCTTTGACCCCGTTGAAAAATATTTGAAAGGAAGTTTTATGAGAATGAGAAACAAATTAATCAACATCCGAGTTACCAATGATGAGTGGGCAGCACTTGAACGCAAGGCTAAAAAATGTGGCTTGTCATTGTCGGTATATTTAAGAAAAGTTGGACTAAATCAGAATATCAAAACTGCACCGAGCAGTTATTTGTATGAAGCATATCAGGCTGTTTGCAATATGAATAACAGTCAGTTAAATGGTGTTACCGATTTAATTCTCAAAGCCTATTACGATGGAGAAAACAACGAATGGCAGTAACAAAAATCTGGGCAATTAAAGATAGTTTGTCACGAGTAGTTGACTATGCAGCTAACCCAAATAAAACAATTTATTCTGATTTGCAAAAGGTTATTCACTATGCAGGTGATAATAGCAAGATTATTAAAGGCGAAGAAAAAGCCTGCTTTTTTACAGGTGTTAATTGTAATGCTGATACTGCATTTGAAGAAATGTATGCTGTGCAGAAGCGTTTTAATAAGGTCAATGGCAATGTTGCTTATCTCGCTTATCAGAGCTTTAAAACCGGTGAGGTTACACCTGAACAGTGCCACAAAATTGGTGTTCAACTTGCAAGGAATATGTGGGGTG
>DBFOUY010000148.1:0-13209 GCA_048365975.1 Eubacterium sp. | reverse complement strand
TGTATGGAAATTTCCATACATCTGCGGAATGTACGGCGGTGCTGCATTTATTGTAATGTACCTTGCATTTTTACTTATATTGGGATTGCCGATTCTGATTTGTGAATTTACCATTGGTCGTGGCAGTCAGCTTGGTATGGGTAAGGCCTTTGAAAAGCTTGAACCAAAGGGTACAAAGTGGCACAGTCTTAAATGGATAAGTATTCTCGGCAGCTTCCTTCTTATGATGTTCTATACAATGGTCGGCGGCTGGATGCTCTATTATGCGTATCTTGAACTGACGGGGAAAATGGCAGGGCTTGATGCCGACGGTGTTGCAAATGTATTTTCAACAATGCTGTCACAGCCTGTAACTATGGGGGGCTGGGCACTTGTTGCAATAGTTATATCATTCGCTATTTGTGCACTTGGTGTTAAAAACGGTGTTGAAAAAGTCACCAAGGTTATGATGGCATTTCTTATTGTACTTATGGTTGTTCTTGCAGTTCATTCGGTTTTCCTGCCGAATGCATCTGAGGGTATTAAATTTTATCTTGTGCCTGATTTTAAAAACGTTGTTGAAAACGGCGTAGGCACATCTGTATTTGCGGCAATGAGCCACGCATTTTTTACACTCAGTATCGGTATCGGTGCTATGGAAATCTTCGGCAGCTATCTTGACAAAAAGAAGAGAATAACAGGTGAGGCCGTTAATATTATTCTTCTTGATACATTTGTTGCGCTTATGGCGGGCTTTATTATTATTCCTGCCTGCTTCGCTTTCGGTGTTGAACCTGGTGCAGGTCCGTCACTTCTGTTTATAACTCTGCCAAATGTATTTAATAATATGGCAGGCGGCAGAATCTGGGGCACAATGTTTTTTGTATTTATGTCATTTGCGGCACTTTCAACAATTGTTGCTGTGTTTGAAAATATAATTGCTGCCTTTATTGATATGAATGGATGGAGCAGAAAAAAATCAGTCAGTGTCAATTTTGTTCTTATAACAGTGCTTTCTGTTCCTGCAATTATTGGCTTTAATCTGCTTTCAAAATTCCAGCCTCTCGGTGAAGGCTCAACAATTATGGATTTGGAGGATTTCCTTGTTTCTTATAATCTTCTTCCGCTGGGCTCACTTGTGTTTGTGCTTTTCTGTGTAAGAAAGAACGGCTGGGGATTTGATAATTTCCTTAAGGAGGCAAATACAGGTACAGGTATTAAATTCCCTAAATGGATAAGAGTATATATGCAGTATATTCTTCCGATTATAGTTTGTGTTATTTACCTTAAGGGCTATTATGATTTCTTCATCCCTCAGGGCAAAACAACAACGATTCTGTGGATGTGCTTTGCAGCGGCAATGCTGATTGTGATTTTCGGTATTTCAATATTCACAGGCAGAAAGAAAATTAAAGCATAAAAAATAAGACCCGCTATGTTCACATTGTGAATGTAGCGGGTTAATTCTATTTTGCAGTGATATTGAATTTTTCAGGCTTTCGCTTCATCCAAATAAAAGCGGCAATGCATATTATTACTGACAGAAATGAGCCGATAGGAGCTGCCATTCCCATAGGGAACAAAGTATCAGCATACATTTTTGATGCAAGGTATGACAGGGGAATACGAGCCAAAACAATTGAGGCGGTATTGTGTATGAATGAAATGTTTGACAGTCCGAATGCACAGAAATATCCGCTGAAGCAGAAATGTATTCCTGCAATGGCACAATCCCATACATAGCTTCGCAGATACTGACCCCCTAAAACTGCAACTGCATCGCTTTCGGTAAATAGCTGCACTGCCTGCTCAGCAGTAAATTCAATAGCAGTTGAGGCAATTATTCCGAATACTAATGTTATTATAATTCCGTATCTCAATGTTCTGTCTGCTCGGTCAAGCTTTTTTGCACCGATATTCTGTGCTGACAATGCCGAAACAGTTGAGAGCATTGATGATGGTACAAGGAATAAAATTCCGATTATTTTTTCAACAATTCCAACGGCTGCCGCATCATTAAGACCACGGCGGTTTGCAATTATTGTTATTATTATAAACGCAATCTGAATAAATCCGTCCTGTATTGCAACGGGGAAGCCTACCTTTAAAAGTTTTGACAAAATACTTTTTTGTGGTTTAAAATCAGCCTTTGAAATGTTTGGTATCATCTTCCGTTTGATTATTACAATAAGTGAAATAATAACACTGATTGTCTGTGAAAGTGTTGTGCCGAGTGCCGCTCCTGCAGCACCCATCTCAATATGTCCTATAAAAAGATAGTCAAGAGCTATGTTGAAAACACAGGCAACTGCTATGAAATACATAGGGCTTTTAGAGTCGCCCATTCCTCTGAATATTGAGCTTATTATATTGTATGAGGTTATAAATGGTATTCCGATAAAGCAGATTGTCAGGTATTGTGTGGTTTCCGTCACTGCTTCAGCAGGGGTGGACATAACCGAAACTATCGGTCTGACTGCCAAAACCAAAGCAGCAGTTACGACTACTGACAGTGTTAAAAACAGTGTGAAGGTGTTGCCGACTGCAAGGTTTACTTTTTTTATGTCTCTTGCACCTGTTGCAGTACCTATCATAACTGTTGACCCCATTGCAAGACCGACAAGCATTACAGTAATCATATGCATTACCTGACTGCCGATAGAAACAGATGTTGTGCTGTCAACACCTGCAAACTGACCGATTATGAATAAATCAGCCATTCCGTAAAGTGTCTGCAAAAAATATGACAGCAGATATGGCAGTGAAAAATATATTATTGTTTTAAAAACACTGCCGCTTGTTAAATCTCTTTTCATTTGTATTGATCCTCAATTTATAAAAAACTACATAAATAATCGATAACACACTGCATCTGAGGTGTTACCCATTTGTCTCGGTGATAAAGTATCTGTATCCATATACCCGCAGCAAAGTCACTAAGACGCATTCGTTTTATTTTGCCGTCTTTTACATATTTTTCAGTGACAAAGTCAGGAAGAAATGATATTCCTGCATTCTGTGCAACAAGATGGCATATAAGCTCTGTGTCACCGATTTCAAGAAGAGGCTGAAGCTCTACTGATTTTTTAGCAGCATATTCTTCTAATATCTGACGATAGCTCATACCTTTTTCAGTTAGTATCAAAGGCATACTGCTTATATCATCAAGTGAAAGTTCCTCTTTAAGTGACAGCTCATTTTCGGGCGAGGTTACAAGGCTTGTGTTAATTTCGTGCTCCTTAACAATAGTATAGTTGGTATCATAAAGGTGCTTGTCAAGTGTGAATACAAGGTCAACATCATTCTTTTTGGCAAGTCGGAACATTTCCTCAGTGCTTGTTGAAATGACCTTTAGCTTTATATTCGGATACAGCTTGTGAAATGAGCTGAAATTATCCCAAAAAATAAAGTGGCAAAGAGAATCGGCCATTGCAATACGTATAGTACCGCTGATTTCGTTTGTGTCATTTGCTGTTTTTTCAATGTCACCTGCAAGTGCTATCATCTGATGAGCAAGGCTTAAAATCTCTCTGCCCTTTGGCGTCAGCTTTATGCTGTGATTAATGCGTTCAAATAAAACTGTATCCAGAGCTTCTTCAAGCTGCTTTATCTGAAACGAAACCGCAGACTGTGTGTAACCGAGCTTTTCGGCCGCTTTTGTGAAGCTGCCCTGCTCTGCAACCTGTATAAAGGTTTCTAATTTTTTTAAGTCCATTTTTACCTCATAAAATAATTTTATCATAATTACAAATTATATTAGTTTTACATATACTGTTATTTATTATATAATTGTTTTATTAAATATTCAATAGATGTGGTGAAAAAATGGTAGTTAAAATTATTGAGGCTGTTTACAGCTTCCTATGGGGAGACCTTGTAACAATTCCGCTGTCAAATGGTGACAGTATCGGCATACCTCTTCTGGTAATTCTTCTTATTCCGACAGGTATATTCTTTACAATAAGAACAAAGTTCCTGCCGATAAGGAAATTTCCTGCAATGGTTAAGGCTCTTGGAGAAAAAAATGAAAATAAAAGCAGTCTTTCAACCTTTCAGACTCTGATTGTTTCAACCGCTACAAGAGTAGGTATGGGTAACCTTGTAGGTGTTGTTGCTGCTCTGTCAGTAGGCGGTGCCGGTGCGGTTTTCTGGATGTGGGTATCAGCCTTCCTCGGTGCATCAACCGCATTTGTTGAGGGCACTCTTGCACAGATGCATAAAAAGAAAGACCCTCTTTACGGCGGATATCACGGCGGACCTGCTTATTACATACACGATTTTGTTGAAAAAAAGAGAGGCAAAAAGATTAAGCGTTCTGTTATTGCGGTGCTTTTTGCAATATCGGGTCTTATCTGCTGGTGTGGTATCAGTCAGGTTATAAGTAATTCTGTAACCTCTGCATTCGACAATGCTTTTTCAATAAAGCCGATTTATACTACAATAGCGCTTGTTATTCTTGCGGCAGTTATCGTTTTGCGTAAAAATGCAACAGTAAAATTTCTCGATGTTATTGTGCCTGTTATGGCAGTATTGTATTTTGTGATTACAATTTTTATTATTCTGAAAAATATTGAGCTTCTGCCAAGCGTGTTTGAAAGAATTTTCAAGGAAGCCTTCGGAATAAAACAGATTGCAGGCGGCGGCTTTGGTGCTGTTCTGATGAATGGTGTAAAGAGAGGATTGTTCTCTAATGAAGCAGGCTCAGGCTCTGCTCCCTGTGCGGCGGCTGCGGCTGAAGGCAAATCGCCTGTAACCGTTGGTATGGTGCAGTCACTCGGTGTAATTATTGATACTATTGTAATATGCACCTGCACTGCAATGATAATGCTTTTAGTTCCGCAGAATGTTACTGATGGGCTTGAGGGTATGGCGCTTTTGCAGACTGCTATGAATTATCACCTCGGCAGCTTCGGTACTGTTTTTGTGGCTTTAATTCTTGCACTGTTCAGTTTTTCAACCTTCCTCGGTATACTGTTTTATGCACGTTCAAATGTATCATATCTCTTTGGTGATAAGTGGAGCTGGCAGACAGTTTATAAAATCCTTGCACTTATCATGCTGTTTATCGGCGGACTTCAGGCGTATACTGTTGTGTGGGATTTAGGTGATGTCGGTATCGGACTGATGACTATATTCAATTTAATTGTGCTTATTCCTATGTCAAAGGAAGCTATTGATGCACTCAACAAAATGCCAAAGGTTAAAAGAAGAAAGAAAAAAGATTAATAAACTCCGCATAATTCAAAACCGCAGGAGCGAAAGCTCCTGCGGTTTCTTTGTTTATATTACTGAAAATCAAATACGTTAACCCATGAGTCAAGTAATTCTTTTTCACTGTCAATATTTTTAATGCTCTGGCTGCAGGCAACAATCGGCATCCACTGCCAGATAAGCTGCTTTGGAATATCAGCCTTTTTGCAGAATAAATCAAGATACTTTTCTGCTTCGTCTTTTTTATCCTGTAAAGTGAAAACAAGATAAGTTCTTGCTGCGTCTGCAGATGCATTGCCCTGTGTTGCGTGTGACCAGTCGATGATGTAATATTCACCCTCAGGTGTTACAAGCACGTTGGCAGGGCAGAAATCGCCGTGAAGCACCTTTGTATGCTTTTTCATACCCTCAAGTCTGTTGTGCAAATCAAAGCGGATTGTTGCATCATAACCTGATGCACTGATTTTTGCGTGCATTTTATCCTTGATTTTATTAAGATGCGGTGCTTTTTTTGAATGAATTTCAAGCTGAAGGTCTACGAATTTTTCAAGGTATTCGTTAGCCTTTTCAGGATTTTTCTTCATTAAATCCGAAAGGGTTTCGCCCTCAATATATTCCCTTGTGATAGCCCAGCCGTTTTCAGTCTTTTTAACATCAAGAAGCTTAGGAATTTTAAGACCTGTTTCCTCAACACGTGCTGTGTTGAGTGCCTCGTTAAGCACCTCTGCCTTAGTGAATGTGTCGTCAAACTCTTTAATAAGCTTGTCGCCGTCACGATAAATTACCTTGTGATCCTGTTTTTCAATAATAGTTGCCATAAAGACACCCCCTATATATTATAAATGAATAATCGCAGTTATTCAAGTGGATTATTTGCCGTAGTAAGCACGAAGGTACATATCCTTGATTTCGCTCATAAGCGGGAGTCTTGGGTTAGCGCCTGTGCACTGGTCGTCAAATGCCTGCTCAACCATTTCGTCAAGGGTGTCGAGGAAATATTTTTCATCAACGCCATATTCCTTGATGCTCTTCTTGATACCGCAATACTCTTTAAGCTCGTCGATTTTCTTCATAAGACCCTTGAGCTTATCCTCATCAGTCTTGCCCTTAACGCCTAATGCGTCAGCAACCTGAGAGTAGCGTGCAAGAGTCTTAGGATAATCATACTGGCTGAATGTACCCATCTTTGTAGGAACCTCTGCTGCATTAAATTCAAGCACGTAGTTAATCATAAGTGCGTTTGCAACACCGTGTGGAAGATGGTGGAAAGCACCGAGCTTATGAGCCATTGAGTGGCAGATACCAAGGAATGCGTTGGCAAATGCCATACCTGCCATAGTTGCAGCGTTAGCCATTTTTTCTCTTGCAACAGGGTCGTTAGGACCATTGTCATATGCTCTTGGAAGATATTCAAAAATATTCTTAAGAGCCTCAATAGCAAGACCGTCGGTATATTCTGTTGCCATCATTGATGCGTATGCCTCAAGTGCGTGAGTAACTGCGTCAATACCTGATGCTGATGTTAAGCCCTTTGGTGCATTCATATGAAGGTCAGCATCAACAATTGCCATATTCGGCATAAGCTCGTAGTCAGCAAGAGGATATTTTGTGCCTGTTTTTTCATCAGTGATTACTGCGAAAGGTGTAACCTCTGAGCCTGTACCTGCTGATGTAGGAACAGCAATAAAGTAAGCCTTTTCACCCATTTTAGGGAAGGTATATACTCTCTTGCGAATATCCATAAATCTCATTGCCATATCAAAGAAATCTGCTTCAGGATGCTCATAAAGTACCCACATAATTTTAGCTGCGTCCATTGCAGAGCCGCCGCCTACAGCAATAATGCAGTCAGGCTGGAATGCGTTAATCTGTGCAACACCCTCCTTAGCACAAGCGAGAGTCGGGTCAGGTGCAACATTAAAGAAGGTTGAGTGAACAATGCCCATTGAATCGAGCTTATCTGTAATCGGCTTTGTGTAGCCGTTGTTGTAAAGGAAGGAGTCAGTTACGATAAATACCTTCTTCTTGCCCATAACTGTGCCGAGCTCATCAAGAGCAACAGGCAGACAGCCTTTTTTGATATAAACCTTTTCAGGTGCTCTGAACCAAAGCATATTTTCCCTTCTTTCTGCTACGGTTTTAATATTAAGAAGGTGCTTGACACCAACATTTTCAGATACTGAGTTACCGCCCCATGAGCCACAGCCAAGTGTGAGTGACGGTGCAAGATTAAAGTTATAAAGGTCGCCGATACCGCCGTGTGATGATGGTGTATTAACAAGAATACGGCAGGTTTTCATTCTAGCGGCAAAGGTGTTAATCTTTTCTCTCTCTGTTGTTTCGTTAAGATAAATTGATGATGTGTGACCATAACCGCCGTCAGCAACAAGCTGCTCAGCCTTATTGAGTGCATCCTCAAAGTTTTCGCTCTTATACATAGCAAGAACAGGTGAAAGCTTTTCGTGAGCAAACTCCTCGCTGATGTCAACGCTTTCAACCTCACCGATAAGAATTTTAGTTTCTTCAGGTACTTCAACACCTGCAAGTGCAGCGATAGTAACAGGCTTTTGTCCAACGATTTTTGCGTTGAGTGCTCCATTAATAATAATTGTTTTTCTTACCTTTTCAATTTCGTTATCCTTTAAGAAATAACAGCCTCTGTCTTCAAATTCCTTGCGTACTGTCTTATAAATCTTCTTGTCAACAATGCATGACTGCTCTGAAGCACAAATCATACCGTTATCAAATGTCTTTGAATGAATGATTGAGTTGACTGCCTTTAAAATGTCAGCAGTTTCATCAATGATTGCAGGTGTGTTGCCTGCGCCAACGCCGAGTGCAGGCTTGCCGCTTGAATAAGCAGCTTTAACCATACCCGGTCCGCCTGTTGCGAGAATGATGTCAGCCTCTTTCATAACAAGGTTTGTCATATCAAGTGACGGTGCATCAATCCATGAAATAATTCCTTCGGGAGCACCTGCCTCAACTGCAGCATCAAGAACTATTTTAGCAGCAGCGGCTGTAGATTTTTTAGCTCTTGGGTGAGGGGATATGATGATACCGTTTCTTGTTTTAAGAGCAAGAAGGGTTTTGAAAATTGCTGTTGATGTTGGGTTTGTTGTAGGAATAACAGCAGCAATAACACCTATCGGGTCAGCAATCTTCATTGTGCCGTATGCCTTATCCTCTTCAATTACACCGCAGGTTTTAGTGTCCTTATACTTATTATAAATGTATTCAGCAGCGTAATGGTTTTTGATGATTTTATCCTCAACAACACCCATTCCTGTTTCCTCAACTGCCATTTTGGCGAGCGGAATACGTGCCATATTAGCGGCTTTTGCAGCTGCAAGGAAAATCCTGTCAACCTGCTCCTGTGTATAGGTTGAAAATTCTTTCTGGGCATTGCGGATTTTAGCAAGCTCCGCCTCAAGCTTTTCAACACTGTCTATAATTTCTCTTGACATATTTGTTCCTCCATAAAATCAATTGTTAATTATTTAACAATGTGTTGTCACTATAATAATATTCTTTGTTATAAAATGCAATGTTTTTGGTGTGAATTCTGCATTTGTTATAAAAATGATAAAAAAATAACAATGTTTTTGTGTAAATTTTTTTGCGGTTTTATATACATTGTTAAAAATGTCACAAATTCATTTAACAAAATTAATATCTTGAAAAATTTTGAAATTTCTTGCAACACTTTGGCGATTTTTTTATACTTAATATATAGGTGGTGAAAAAATGAACGAAAAACAACTTATACATTCGTCCAGAAAGGGTGACAATGAAGCGTTCGCAAAGCTGTATGGACTTTATAAGGACAAGCTTTACCGATATGCCTATTACAGGCTGGGCAATTCCTGTGATGCTGAGGACGCAGTTTGCGATACTGTACTTATAGCTTTTGAAGAAATCAGCGGTCTGCGAAAGGCGTCTGCTTTTTCTGCGTGGATATTCAAAATACATTATTCCACCTGTTCAAAATATGTTACGAGGCAAATTGATATGAGAGATTCTGCAAATATTGATGATTATGAAAATTCAGTTAAACTGTCAACAAGCATTAACACTCTGTCATCAGAGTTAAACGAAGGACTGAAAATTCTTAATGATTATGAGCGTGAGGTTGTTCTTCTGTCGGTTGTTGCCGGGTTTAACAGCAGAGAAATTTCAGAAATTACAGGACTTACCGACGGCAGTGTAAGATGCAAGCTGTCAAGGAGTCTGAAGAAAATGAGAGATTTTTTGGAGTGATTTTAATGACTAATAATGATTTTGATTTTATAAAAAATAAATTTGATAATGATGGTGTGTCTGCACCTGACAGCATCAGTGAGGATGCAATAGCAAAAAAACTGCCTTCAAAAGCTAAAATAAGATTTTTTGAAAAGCAGTCATTTAAAAAGGCAGTGAGCCTTGCCTCATGCTTTGCTGTTCTTATAGGTATAATGTCATTTGCATTGCCTAAGGCAAACCCCCTCGTATCATATGGTATTAACCATTCAGATGTTAAAACTGCTGAAATTAAGGCCTTTGATAATTATAGCAGTTTAAAAGATAATATTAATAACTATATTACTGTTCAAAGTTTTAAAAATATTCTCTCCTTCACTTCACTTACGGTAGGAGGAGTCGCAGATGGCAACTGGGGGAAATCGTTTGGTGAAACCTATGTTCAGGTAGAAGGTATTGATGAGGCTGATATATTAAAAAATGATGGCAAATATATTTATTATCTTAATGAGCATAATACTATTTTCATTTATGAGGGTGACAGGCTTGTTACAGAAATAACTGATTTTCGCAGTACATCAGAGTACAACTATGATGATAGTTATAGCGAAAGTGTTGAAGATATGTTTGTTGCTGATAACAAGCTTATTGTCAATACTTATTCATGTTATGATAAAGAAATGAATGGCTATTCAGTCGGTAACTTTACCAACAGCTATATATATGATTTGTCTGATATTTCAAGCCCTGAGCTTTTAAAGAAATTCACAAACAGCGGGGGATACAATTCTTCACGTCTTATCGGTGATATGCTTTATATAGTTTCAAATAAATATGTTGGTTTGGGGAAAAATGATTATTCAGAAGAGGATTGTTACATTTATTATGGTGAGGATGATGAGATGACAGTGCTGCCTGCAAACTCAATTATGTATGGCGAAAGTATTGAAAGCTCTGAATGTATTATTTTGAGTGCTATTAATATAAATAAATTAAAAAGAACCGCAGATACAAAAGCATTTTTCGGTTGCAGTTCTGATGTATATTGTAATCACAATAATATGTATGTTTCTTCGTGGGGAGCAGATTCCCAGCTTGTGAAGATTGAATTTAATGAAAATGAAATTAAATTTGCAGCTTCAGTAACCTTGAATGGATATATTCACAATCAGTTTTCAATGAATGAAAGTGACGGATATTTAAGAGTTGCAACTACTGACCAAAACGGCAATAACCTATTCGTTCTTGACAATCAGCTTAACCTTGTAGGCAGTGTAACAGGCTTTGCCGAGGGTGAAGAAATCAAATCAGTTAACTATATAGGTGATATGGCATACGTTATTACCTATGAAGAGATTGACCCACTGTTTGCAATAGATGTTTCAGACCCTGAAAATCCTGTTATTAAAGGCAGTATGGAAATTACAGGCTTTTCAAGTCAGCTTGTACCTATAGATGAAAATACATTGTTAGGTATAGGACGTGATAATGGAGTAAAGCTTGTGCTGTTTGATATAAGCAATCCTGCCGAGTTAAAGGCTTTTGACAGCTATGTTATAGCCGACTCATTTTCAGAAACGCAGTGGAATCACAAGGCTATAACTATTAATAAAGAAAAGAATTATTTTGCTATTGACTATTTTGAAAATGACGATTATGGGCACGCATTAAAAAGCTCTGTTTTAGTGTTTAATACAGATAATAACAAAATCAATATAATTAACGATTACCAGGTTGATGTTTCAAATTCTGATGAGGATATATGCTATTCTGTTAAGAGAACAACATATATAGGTGATACATTATATGCTCTTGATTCTGAAGGCAGCATCTATTCCTTTGATATGTAATAACCTGACAATTCATTATCAATAGTATTACAATTTAGTAATAAGTATATATTTTTTAATTATATATGGTACAATATCTCCGTTAATTTTATTAATGGAGATATTGTATGAGCGAAAGTGAATTAGATGAAATATTAAAAGAGGTGCGCCGGAGGGCAGAGTCTGAGGGCAGGGCTGAGTTATCTTCTGCATCTGTAAATGATGATATAAAAAAAGAAACTGATAAAAAGCCTGAGAAGTCAGAATCTGCTCTTCAAAAAAATGATGAGCCTTCTAAAAAATCTGAATATCAGGAAACACCCAAATTGATTTCCGAATCAAAGCCTGAGAGTGATGAATTTGATATTCTTTCAATGGCTGATAATTACATTGCACCACCTCAGAAAAAGAATAAAAGAGGAATAATAATTGCAGTTGTTGTCGCTGTTATTGCTGTGATTGCAATTGTATGTGCTGTGGTTTTTGCAGGTGATAAAGATAAGAAAAATACTGAAACCGAGCCTGTAAACACAAGCAAGACTGTAGTTGTTGAAGACAATGGTTTAATAGGTGATATTAATCCTTTAACAGGTGAGGACAGCTATAATTCTGCGGCTGTGGGCAAGCGACCTGTTGCAATTGTTGTTGAAAATGAATATTCTACCGAGGCGGTAAGACCTCAGTGGGGACTCAGCGATGCTGATATTGTTCTTGAGGGTGAAAGTGAGTTTTCAACAAGACTTCTGCTCTTCTGGGCTGATTATACAGATGTACCTGAGCAGGTAGGTCCTACACGTTCGGCAAGACCTCCTTTTATCAGATTCAGTCAGCTTTTTGACAGTGTGTTTATCCATGCCGGTTTATCAAAATCAAAGGGCAATTATATTGGTGCTGACGATGTTTTTGTTAATGAAAATGTTGACCATATAAATCTACTGTCACTTTCTGAAGACAGTGGATATTTCGGAAGAGATAACAGCCGTTATACTGCTGTTGAGCATACAGGCTTTTTGAACGGAACAAATCTTCCTAAGCTTATAGAATCACAGAATATTTCTATGGATATTACAGCTTCAAAATTTACAAGCCTGAGCTTTAATCAGAAAGCAGCGGAAATAGGAAAAATTAATGCAAATGACTGCGAATTTAACTGGTCAGGCAATTGCCCCAAAACAGCTCGTTTCAGTTATGATACCGAAAGCCATAAGTACTTGACAACAGACTTTGATTCAAGATATGGTGAGGCAGGACTTAAATTTGAAAACCTAATTTTCCTTTTTGATGAAACCGAATATGTAGTTAAAGAGGATTATAAGGGTTCAGGTCAGAGCGAAACATATTGTGATTATAAGCTCAGCGGAGGCAGCGGAACAATACTTTCAGAAGGCACTGCTGTTGAAATCAATTGGGGTGTTTCAAATGGTAAGCTGTGGATGAAAACTGCTAACGGAGAGAGCGTTTCACTCAATCCCGGCAAAAGCTATATCGGCTATGCATCCTCAAACCACGGCGGCAAGCTTCAGCTCAATACAAGTCAGATAGATGATACTATAAGCGAAAATCAATATAATTAAAAAATCGGCATAGGACCTATAGAATAAGTCCTATGCCTTTTTATTGAGAGAAATTACTTCATGCTTTCTTCGTAAGCCTTGATCATTTTCTTACTTATGTGACCTGTACGACCACGAGTGTTTTCAAGGAATTTTTCAACCTGTGTGCCTGCGTTCAGTCGGATTTCAAAGCGTGTAACATCTTCTTCGGGATAAACTATGATTTCTTTGATATATCTGTCAACAAAGGCTTTGTCTATTTCCTCGCCATCTATATGCTTTTCTGCTGCTTTCAGAATGGACTTGATATTGGCAAGTTCTTTTTTCATATCCTGCTCGGTTTTTGCCGTATCTGCAATGGCATCAATCTGTGATTGCAATTTTGCAATTTCTTCATC
>DBFOUY010000147.1:0-3616 GCA_048365975.1 Eubacterium sp. | reverse complement strand
ATAGAAAATGTGCTTAACATTGTAGAAGGTTGTTGTGAAAAAATGTCTGATTTTTATGAAAATACAATGTTTTCTCTAAAGAATAGTAAGGATAATTATTTAAAATCAGAATTCGTCTATGGTAGTGGTCGCACAAAAGTATTTCATGGCGAACGAATTATTCATACTCATATTAGATATATTGATAATTTTAGACTCTTTATTCTTAAAGATAAAGAAGTTTCGAATTATTACAATAATATAAATGATAAGTTAGTTAGTTTTATAGAACGCTATATTGAATTAGGGGAAAATAACCCTAATGTTTTATCATCAAAAAGTACACGTGATTTGTTTCCAAAGTTTAAAAACATTATTCAAGATATTATAATTAGTAATTATACCAATTATACTACTCCTATTGATGTGTAAATGTAGATTGAGATTTTAAAAATATAAATATCGATATAAATATTTTAATTAACTTTTTCCAAGATATTGATTTATAGTTGACAAAAATATCAATGAGCGTTAAGATGCGAGTGAGGTGATAGAATGAACGGTGTAATATATGCACGATATTCAAGTGACAATCAGCGAGAAGAGTCTATTGAAGGTCAGCTTCGTGAGTGTAAGGCATTTGCTGAAAAGAACGATATTCTGATTTTCGATTCATATATTGATCGTGCTTTTTCTGCAAAGACAGATAACCGACCTGCATTTCAGAAAATGATTAAGGATTCTGCAAAGAATATGTTTGATGTTATCATAGTTTGGAAACTTGAGCGCTTTGCTCGCAATCGTTATGATTCTGCTCACTATAAAGCACAACTTCGCAAAAATGGTGTTCGTGTTATCTCTGCAAATGAAAATATCAGTGAAGGTTCGGAAGGCATTATTCTTGAATCTGTACTTGAGGGTATGGCTGAATATTACTCTGCAGACTTATCCGAAAAGGTTATTCGTGGACAAACAGAAAATGCTATGAAGTGCAAATTTAATGGCGGACCTGTGACATTTGGATATTACATTGACGATGAAAGGCACTTTCAGATTGATGAAGAATCAGCACCTTATGTACGAATGGCTTTCAAAAATTATGATGCCGGTATGACTATGAAAGATATTGCCGAAGATTTAAATAACAAAGGTGCAACTAATACCCGTGGTGGTAGATTTACAATCAATATCATCTCAAAAATCTTATCAAACAGAAGATATATCGGTGACTATATATTCAGAGATATTATGATACCGAATGGTATTCCTGCCATCATTGATAAGAAACTATTTGACCGAGTTCAGCAAAAACTTAAGTAGAACAAACACGCTGCCGCAAAGTATAAAGCAGATGATGAGTATATCCTAACTGCAAAACTTTATTGTGGTGATTGCAAAGCACTTATGGTTGGTGAAAGTTGTATAAATCATCAGGGCAATAAATACAGAGATTACAAGTGTATTGACGCAAAGCGTGGACGTGGCTGCCATAAAAAATCAGTCAAAAAAGATGAGATCGAAGATACAGTGATTAAAGTTGTTATCTCAACACTCAGCAATGAAAAATATATTAGCAAGTTAATTGATGCGCTTATGAAAATGCAGGAGTCTGAAAATACGGATTTGAAGTTATTGCAGAAAGAGAAAACAAAGGTTGAAACGAAAATAAAGAATATAATTTCTGCTATTGAGCAAGGAATTATTACAAATTCAACTAAGCAAAGGCTACAAGAACTTGAATCAAAGAAAAAGGATTTGAAATACAGATAGTAAAGGAAGAAATTGCAAAGCCTAAATATACAAGAGAGCAATATCAGGAGCTTTTCAATAAATATAAATGTGCTGATTTGTCGGATATAAAACAGCGAAAAGCATTGATTAACTATTTCGTCAATGCAGTTGTTCTTTATGACGACGATGCAGTGTTTTATTTCAATTACAAAGAAAATGCTATCAAGTTGCCTTTATCAAAAATTAAAAATAGTTCGGATACAATTTTGAACGCTCTGCCGGAAGTATTGCACAGAGTGAATCAGAAAACACAAGTGCTAATGTCCGTTGGGGTAAAGAACAGGCAGCAAAAGAAGGTAAAGTATCTTTTGTGTATAAATATTTTCTTGGATATAAAAGAGGGGATAACGGTGAGCCTGAAATTGTACCCGAAGAAGCTGAAATTATAAAACTGATTTATGATAAATTTCTTAAAGGTGACAGTCTAAAAACTATTGCTGATTATTTGACGGATTAAAAAATTCCTACGCCGAGAAAAAAAGAAATATGGACAGGCAGTACAATCAAGTCTATTTTATCAAATGAAAAATATATGGGTGATGCCTTAATCAATAAAACTTATACTGTGGATTTTCTAAGCAAGAAAGTCAAAGCAAACAATGATGAAAGAGCAAAGTATTATGTAGAAAACAATCATCCTGCAATTATTGACAGAGATACTTTTAATAAAGTTCAGGGTCAGGTAAGCGAAAGGTTAAATTTGTCGGAACAAAAACTGAACAAGGCAAATACTCAAGTAAATATGCTTTAACCGAATTACTGATTTGTGGAGAATGCGGTACTCCGTACAGGGATGTACTTGGACCACAAGAGAAAAAACAAAAAAGGTTGTTTGGAGATGTATCAGCAGACTTGACTATGGCAAGAAGTATTGTAAACACTCACCAAGTATTGAAGAATCGGTCTTGCAGAATGCAATTATGGATGCAATACTCAAAATTTCAAAAGAGAATGCTGATGTGCTCAAAATACTGAAATCACATATTGCTATGGGATAAAATGCAGATAATATAAATGATAACAGTATTGAGCTTCAAATCAAACTTTCCGAAATAGAGGCAGAATGGAAGATAGTTATAGGCAATATAACAACTGAAAACCAAAATGATTCAGATATAGAATCACGAATGGAAAAACTGCTCGCTGAGAAGAATCAAATAAAAAAGCAGCTTGAAGAAATTGAAATCTTGAAAATGAATAAGAAGTTAACGATGTCAAGACTTGATGATATATATTCAGTAATTGATTTGCTGAGAAATCATCCGCTTACTTATGACGAATAAATTGTAAGAGAAATATTAGAGTGCGTTGTTGTGGAATCAAAGAATAAAATAAAAGTAGTTTTTAAAGGCGGATATAGTACGAGTGTATTATTAAATCATTAATTAAATATGTATAATAATGGCGCCAATCCAAAAAAGGATTGACGCCTTGTTTTATATCTGTAAATATCAATTAAGTCTTGCGTAAATATCACTTTTTGATTTACCCATAAATCTGTTGAGTAATGCAAAATCTTTTGCATTGACATATCCGTCACCATTCAGATCAGCTAATACATTTGATGACGCAGTACCACTTGGTGTTGATATCCATTTCTGCCATGCAGTTTTATCTTGATTATCTATAACACCATCTTTGACATAGTCAAAGCAAGCAACGGTTACATCGCCAACATCAGTAGTTATGTTATTAACATTTACTAATATTGTACGGTCAATAGTGGATTCGCCGCTTATGCTCATAATATATACACCCGACATTACATTTTCAAATTTAAATGAGCCATCTGATGCCGTTGTGGTTGTATATTCGTTTCCTAAAGTAACAGTTAAACCGGGTGCAA
>DBFOUY010000146.1:0-8071 GCA_048365975.1 Eubacterium sp. | reverse complement strand
ACCCATAACCTATGATGCCAACGGAAATATGGCAAGCTATGGCGACACAACTTATACATGGTCACACGGCAAATGGCTTGAATCGGTAACAACCGAAAACGGCACCTACAATTATACATATGATGAAAACGGAATAAGACTTACAAAGCCCGGCTATACATTTGAAACAGTCAACGGCAAACTGCTCGCTCAGTATGGCGAGGGAAATAAAATCTATTTCCAGTATAACGGAGATACACCAATAGGCTTTATACTTAATCAGAATCAGTATTACTATATCACCAACCCGAGCGGTGATGTAGTCGGCATAACAGACAGCAAGTGCGATTTAATTGCAACTTATACCTATGACGCATGGGGAAGACTGTTGTCAATAGAAACAGCGGAAGAAAACAATGCCGAACAGCTCAGCATAGCAGAAATAAACCCGCTCCGCTATCGTGGTTATTATTACGATAACGAAACAGGCTATTACTATCTCCAGAGCCGTTACTATGACCCAAACCTCGGTAGATTTATTTCAGCTGATGATTTCAGTTATATTGATACATCACACAGGCTTAATCTTAATGCATACAGCTATTGCTGGAACAGTCCTGTAGCATTAGAGGATGCAGATGGAACAACTCCTCAGATATCAATAGACTTATCAGCATTGCAGCCGCTTTTTGAAAGTACAGCTGCAGCAGTAAAGGCTGGAATAAATAAGCTGTCAGAAAATATCAAAAAGATGATAAGCCGATATAACGAGTTTATTGACAAGTTAGAGTACAATATCAATCATCCTGATGTTGTAATCAATAACGGTCTGTCAAAATTGCTCGGCAGAGAGGTATCGCTTAAATTCCCACTGATTAATGCCTTAAGAGCTTATTTCGGCACTTTGGACATAAGAACAGGCAAATTGGGTAATGGTGAATACAGTGCTGATGATGAAAATAGTGGTATTGCTACTTATAGCTATATAAATAGTGATGAAAAAACTAATAATTGGTTTGAGCTTGCTGTAAAAATACTTACATTTGGAATTGAAGCAGATTTTTTAACGAGTCTTTTTGAAGGATTTGTCCAAGCTTTCTATCCGCTATTTGATTTTAACACTTGGTTTGAGAACTTACCTAAAATTTCTCAAGGTTGGTTCAGCGATATGGTGTTAGATGGTGTGACAACATTAAATACAGTGTTTTCCTATTTTGGGGAAAATTTTGCTGAAGATTTAACAATGTCAACAGCTAATTGGAGTATAGGAAAATTAGTTGATAAAATTTTAGGTGAATATGCAAGTGCAATATTTGATAATATTAATTTGTTTAAATCATTGAAAGGTGATTTTGATGACAATCATAATATTGAATATTCGTTTGTATCAATGTTCGTTGATATTATAGCTTTTGTAATATGTGCATTTTTTCCAGAATTTGCCATTGGATTAGATGTTATTAATGATTTGATTAAAAATAGTATGGAAAATATTGGTAATGGAAATTTGTGGGGGTAAAACTATGCGGTATAAATTTAGATTTTTTGGCGTTTTTTTTAAAGCTGCATTTATATTTATTGTTCCAGTTCAAAATTTTGTTTTAGTAAGAATGCTTTGTTTTTTAGTGTTTTTCTTAATTAGGAAATTATTTTTGCTTGTCGGAATAGAAGATTATGTTATTAGTGAAACAGTAATAAGTGTTTATAAAAATGCTGCTTTTATTCTTTCACTTTCTTCTGCAGTAATTTATTTGGTCATGAAAAAAGGAGTTTTTCTAAACTATAATGATTTAATAGTTGCACGTTATACGATTACACCTTTTGACTGGAGATTATGGATTAAAATTGATTACAGTGATATTGAAAAAGTGAATGTTAACTATTCTGATATAAGCTGGTCTGATTTTAATTTTCGTATGTTGACGTTTGGTGGCGACAGAGCATATAATGTTGAGCTCACACTCAAAAACGGCAAAAAGTATTTTTTCAGTATAGAGGACCAGGAAGCGTTTTGTGATAATCTTAATCAATTAATTGAAAATTCTAAAAATAGGTATTAGGTGACGAGTATCAACTCCTGTCAATAGAAACGCAGAAAGAACTGCTTGATAAAAAATTGTATTAATGTTACTATTATATAAAATGATAGGAGTAAAATATTATGTCTTGGTTTATAAAGATAGTTTCATCAATGCTTGCATTATTTATTTTCTCTTCTTCAAGTGAACCTGCTGCTTATTCTCCCATTGATAAAGACAATGTGAAAACAAGCTTTACTGTAATATCAGATGCACATATTGAAGGGAATAATTCAGAAAAACATAAGGCTATAGGTGAATTTTTGCTTGATACTGCAAGTGCAGAAATGAAAAACAGTGCACTTGTTATGTGCGGTGATAATACTATGAATGGTCAGACAGTTGAAATGAGTATGCTGTATGGTTTGATTGATAAGTATAATGCTGTTGATAACGTGCTTATGGCTGTTGGCAATCACGATATATGTCCGGGAGAGCATAATACGGGTGATTATGATTCGCTTAAAAGGCGTTTTATTAAGTATAACAATATTTTTCTTGAGCATAAAATAGACAATCTTTATCATAGCACAGTGATAGATGGTTATCATTATATAATTCTGGCATCTGATAAGGATGCAGGAACAGCACAGTATATTTCTCCCGAGCAGCTTGAATGGCTTGATAATGAGTTGAAATCAGCATCAGAAAGCGGAAAGCCTGTTTTCCTTTTCAGCCATTGGCCGTTAAATAATGTGTTTGAAAATGTCTGGCAGGAAGGACATGTCGGTGAACAGAGTGAAGAGCTTTACGATGTTATAACTAAATATAATAACAGAGTATTCTTCTTTTCGGGTCATTTACATATGGGTATTTATAAAAATGATTATGGTATAAAGGATGACGGAAGAATTACTTATATCAACATTCCTTCCTTTGGATCTGTGAACGATGACGGCGATGCAGATATTCAGGATACAGGCTTAGGGCTTCAGGTTGAAGTATATGATGATGAGCTTACAGTAAGAATCCGTGACTTTGTAAATCATAAATGGACTGATTTTGAATACAGTTTTGATTTATGATATAAATTTGTGAAATGATGTTTTAATAATGCCTTAAGATATAATTAAATCATTTTTACTTGGATATAAAAGAAAAAGAGCCGCAAAAAGCGACTCTTTCTGTTTTTGGCAGGGGCAGAAGGACTTGAACCCTCGGCACGCGGTTTTGGAGACCGCTGCTCTACCAACTGAGCTATACCCCTGAATATGATGCAAAAAAATATGGTGGGCCATCAGGGACTCGAACCCCGGACCGACCGGTTATGAGCCGGTGGCTCTGACCAACTGAGCTAATGGCCCGTATCCATTTGCGACTTTGATATAATATCATTATTTTATTTCAAAGTCAATAGATTAGATGAAATTTATTTAATTTGTTTATATAAAATGCAGGAGAGTTTTATTCTCCTGCATTTTATAATTAACTCAGACCAATAATACTGATGCGGCAATCAGATACTGACCTGCATAGTAGAGAAAATGATTTATAAACAGATGATGCGGTTTATCCTTACCTCTTCCGAAGAAGGTATTTGAAAGCACTGCATCAGACAGAGTGAATAATACTGAGCCTGCCGCCATAAGTATATAACCTTTCTGAAAGCCTGTTGTTATTGCGGCGATAATTGCAGTGACCATAGTCATTGCCAGAAATGCGCAGTATATACCTACAATTCGTCTGTATGCACCGTAGTGAACTTTCATAGTGTTTGCCATTGCCACTGTTGCAAATCCGATAACAGCAGATACTACTGCACTGATAAGAATGAAATACCATTTTAATTCTGTTGAGTAAAGAATTGCACCGATATAGAAGATATGCCCTACAAGAAAAAAGATAAAGCCGCCCTTAAGGTAAGTTCTTTCCTGTGCTTTGTAAAGTCCTTTTAAATCAAGGAGAATATCGCCCACAAGACCAAGAGCACCGCCCATAATAATGAGTGAGCCATATGTATATGCGTCAGGATTATTTATCAGAGCAAAAACGGCTGTAAGCAAATAGCAAAGACTTGATACCGATTTGAATAAAAGATTTTTAACGCTGAAGCCAAGACGTCTTTCATAACAGAAAACAAGTGAGACAATTACACCTACTGCAAGCACTGCATAATACATCATTTTAATTTACCTCTTTCTTTGCGAGCTTTTTAAACTCTGATTGTTTCTTTAAGTATATCACAACGAGGGGTATGTCTGCAAGTAGCCATGCGGCAGGTCCTGCATAGCAAATTGCATTAAAGCCTATAAGATTTGTAAAAATGAGTGCAACAGCAAGTCTTCCGAACAGTTCACCTGCTCCTGCAATTGTATTTGCATAAGTAAAACCAAGTCCCTGAAGCGTATTTCTGAAAACAAACAGTACAGCCACAAGCGAATAGCACTGTGCAATTGCTGTCAGATAATGCTTTGCTGTATAAATAATATTAGCATTGTAATCCGTCATAAACAGCTTAACGACTGACGGACCGATAGTTACAAGCAGCAGACTGCATACTATTGAAACAGCAACATCGAGCAAAAATATTTTTCTTACGCTTTTTATGATTCTTTCGTAATTTCCTGCGCCGTAATTCTGAGAAACAAAGGTCATTGTACCAACGCCAAGACCTGACATTGGAATGTTAGTGAGCTGTTCAACTCTGCCTGCGGCTGTAAAGCCGGCAATAACATTTGCGCCAAAGCCGTTGACTGCTGTCTGCAGTGTCATAGAGCCTATTGATGTAATGGTAAACTGTAAGGATATCGGTATTCCCATTTTTATCTGATTGAATACAACTCTGTACTCAGGCTTCAGGTCATTATATGTTATATTTAACTGCTTGTTAAATTTTAATATATATACACCTGCGAGAACCGCGGCAACTACCTGTGAAATATTTGTAGCCCAGGCGGCTCCGACTATGCCCCATTTGAAGTGAGCTACAAAAAGCAAGTCAAGAATAAGATTGACAAATACACTTACTATCAGAAAATAAAGAGGCTTTTTGCTCTCTCCGACTGCACGTGAAAGTGCATTGAAATTATTTAAAAGCATTTGCACAGGCACAGCAAAGTAAAGCACGTCAAGATAGCCAGCCGCCATATCAATTATGTTTTCGGGTGTGTTTAAAAGTCTTAACAGGGGATAGCAAAGAAGATGAGCTGCTATAACTATTACAGTGCCTATAATTAGAGAAAGTGTTATGCTGTTTCCGGCATGCTTATTCATTTTATTTTTATCGCCGGCACCAAAGCTTTGTGCTACCGTTATGGTAAAACCCGATGTCAGTCCAAGTGCTGTTCCGATAACAAATCCGTTAATTGCTCCGACACTGCCGACAGCAGCAAGTGCATCTGTTCCTATAAATCTTCCAACAATAATATTATCTACAAGATTATAATTGTATTGAAGCATAGAGCTTGCCATAATAGGCAGAGCAAACATTATTATGCTTTTTATCGGTTTTCCGTTCAGCAAATCATTTTTCATAAAGCAAACACCTTAATTATTTTTTATACATATTAGTACTGTTGGTAGAAATAGTCAATACATTATTTGAATTAAATATAAAAAGCAAGGACAAATATCTGATATCCGTCCTTGCTTTTGTGATAAGCCTATAAAAAATTGTTTGCTTTAACTATTCTGCTGTGACTTAAGACTGTAAATATTTCTGCACTCCTTGCAGGTAATTGATAATTCATAATTTTTCAGCTTTTTTGAAAGAATTGTAATAAGAGGGGAAGAGTCTTTCGGACAGCAGAAACGATTTTTGATTGTTATGAGTTCGTCATCACAGTTTTTTCCGATAGTACTGTCCTCAAAATCAATCAGTATACTTCCGCGACTGCCGCAGCCACACTCGTACTGAAACTCTATTTTGTCGTAAGTTGCATAGCAAAGATAACCGATATTTTCTCCGCACTCAGTGCAATAAGTCCAGCCACCGTAATTCGCAGCAAGCCTTGTATTTTTTAAATCCTTAGTTTTGACTTTTCTTGCCATATATTTACCTTCTTTCTGTTAGTATTCAACCTTAAGCTTTTCTTCAGCCTCGGCAACCTTAAGCATTATTGCACATTCAATTCTTTTTCTGTGCAGCTCACAGCCAAATTCATAAATGCCGTTAACACTGCCTGTTGTATGGTAAGCATTTGCTGCACAGCCGCCTGAGCAGTAAAGCTTTGAAAAGCAGTCATTGCATTCCTTGTGAGAATACACATTACAGCCTTCAAATTGCTCAATAACCTTTTTGTTGGTTATACCATTCCATATATCGCCAAGCAGGAATTTTTCATCGCCGACAAACTGGTGGCAGGGGTACAGTTCGCCGTTTGGAGTAACTGCAAGATATTCAGTTCCGACACCACAGCCTGATACTCTCTTTACAATGCAGGGACCTGCGTCAAGGTCAATCATATAGTGATAGAATGTAAAACCATTACCTTTTCTGTATCTTCTCAGCATCTCGTCAGCTAATATCTGATATTGTTCCTTAAGAACAGGTAAATCTTCATTTTTAAGAGCATATGACTCGGAGTGGTCACTTACAACAGGCTCAATAGATAATTCTTTGAAACCAAGGTCAGCCATATGAATAATATCACTTGCAAAATCAAGATTGTTATGAGTGTAGGTACCTCTCATATAATAATCCTTTTGATTTCTTGAATTTGCCAGCTTTTTGAATTTGTCAACAATCAGGTCATATGAGCCTGCTCCGTTGGCAGATACTCGCATCGCATCATTAGTTGTTTTCCGTCCGTCAAGGGATAAAACAACATTTGCCATTTCTTTGTTGCAGAAATCAATAACATCATCGTTAATCAGAAGTCCGTTTGTTGTGAGGGTAAATCTGAAATTCTTATTGTGTTTTTTCTCCTGCTCTCTGCCATATGCAACAAGCTTTTTACAAACCTCCCAGTTGAGGAGCGGCTCACCGCCGAAAAAGTCAACCTCAAGATTGCGTCTTGTACCGCTCTGCTCAATTAAAAAGTCAAGTGCACGCTTTCCGGTTTCAAAGCTCATAAGACCCTTAGGTCCGTCATATTCACCCTTGCCTGCAAAGCAGTACTTGCAGGCTAAATTACAGTCGTGTGCAACGTGAAGGCATATTGCCTTAACAACACCCTGACGTCTTTTGAAATCGGATGCATTCGCCTTAAAGGTATCCTTTGCAAATAATCTTCCGTCATTTATAAGTGTTTCAATATCCTTAAAGCAAAGGTCAATTTCTTCTGCTGTTACATCTTCCTGATTTTTATATTTGTCAAGTATAATTGCTTTTATATCATCCTTGCTTGTGGTTTCATACATAGTAATAATATCATATGTTGCATCATCAACAGAGTGAACACAGCCGCTGTTCTGATCAAGTATAATATTATAACCATTCATTTTATATGCGTGAATCATATCATTTCTCCAAAGAAAAAGGTGGGCGAGCCCACCTAAATCCCATAATTAAATTTACATTAATTACTTCTTAAGCTGCTCGCATTTCTGGTTAGCAACTGAGCAAGAAGTTTTGCTGGCAGACTGGCATGATGTCTGGCATTCACCACAGCCGCCCTTTTTAGCTGATTCGCAAAGATTGCGTGAGCTTAAAGTGTTAATTCTCTTCAAGAGTAGCACCTCTTTCCTTAATATTTCTAAACTATTTTACATTATTAATCATACTTTGTCAATATACTATGAGGCAGTAAATTGCTGTCGCTTATAATATTTATGTCCTGATTAATTAATGTGTTTATATAGTCAATGGTATTATCACTTATTATTTCACCTGGTGCTATTATCGGTACTCCTGGCGGATAAGCAAAAACATATTCACCTGAAATTCTGCCTGATGATTTTTTGAAATCAGTTTCTTGGGTATCTTGAATTTCCCAGGTGTTGTATTTTTTTACAGGTAATTTGATTTTATCAAAGTGAATAACTGATTTTTCCCGTTTTTCAATACTGCTTAATGCATTTATTAAAACATCAAAGCCTTTTTCAGTGTCGCACACCGTTGAAATCAATATCAC
>DBFOUY010000145.1:0-5589 GCA_048365975.1 Eubacterium sp. | reverse complement strand
TTTCCCTGCTCTCCTCCTCAGGCTCAGGCACAGGAACAAAGCAGAAGAACATACCATTAAGCAACGCAAAACCTGCCCATATAAATGCAAGAAACCTCCAGTTTTCTCTGCCGAAAGCAACGAAGAATACTGTTGACAGTGCAATAACAGCAACTGTACCCCAGCAATAAAATGAATGAAGAAGGCTCATAGCACCTGTTTTATTATCAGTAGGGCAGGATTCCACAACAGGAGAAACCAAAACCTCAAGCAAGCCGCTGCCGATTGAATAAAGAACAATTGAAAGCATTATTGCAAGATACTTATCTGACATAACATAGGGTAATATGCCAAGCATCAGAAAGCCTGCAAATGAACAGATATGCGACAGCACCAGGCAACGCTTATAACCGATTTTGTCAGCAAATTTAGCTGACAGCAAATCAACTACAATCTGAGTAAAAAATGTTATAGTTACAATTGTGGTAAGCTGTGCTATTGAAATATTAAATTCCTGCTCCCAACTGACAAAAAGCAGCGGAGCAAAGTTACACACAACCGCCTGCACCATATAAGCAATAAAGCAGGCAAGTATTGTTGATTTATAATTCTGCTTTTTCATAATAGGTGTATCATATCAAATTAAAATTATTTTTTCAAGCAAATAATGAATAAAAGCAGAATATAACGGCAATAATTCTTTTGAGGTGTTTATTATGGCAACAAAAGACAAACCAAACAATAAAAATCTGAGGGCGTTATTTTCAGTAATCTGCCTGTGTATTATTGCCTTAGGTTTAATAGTATATTTCTCAACCCAGAGCAATAATGACGAGCTTGTTAACGAAGCTACAACAGTAAAGCAGGAGCAGACGACTGAGGTTCAGCGTCGTGTTACAGTTAAGGAAACCACTACAGCACAGACTACTGTCACTGAAAATCAATCAACAACAAAGGCTAAGGAAACTACTACCGAAGCACCTACAATGAAGGTCAGCGACACAAATACCCCATATAAATCATTTTATAAATACCCCTGCGAGGAGGCATCAATTCTCGGCTATACCGAGGAGCTTATTAAAAATGAAACTATGGGAGATTACCGTGCACACACAGCTGTTGATTTCAAAGGCTCAGCAGGCAGCAAGGTTGTTGCAGTAAATGACGGTCTTGTATTATCTGTCAACAAGGATAATATGCTCGGCACAGTCGTTGAAATCGACCACGGCGGAAAGCTTGTTGCAAGGTACTGCGGTCTTGACTCCGTTAATGTTTCAGCAGGTGATTATGTAACAATCGGTCAGTCACTTGGTACACTCGGCAGTGTGCCGTTTGAATCAAAAGCCGAAAGTCACCTTCACTTTGAAACAAAGCTTGAAGGCAAATATGTTAACCCCATTGACGTTATGGGCAAGGCAGAATAAGCAGCAAAAGCAGTTCATTACTGAACTGCTTTTGTTTTTTATAGCTCTATTAAATCCCTGAAGCAATAGACTGTTTCAAAGCTGATTACATCACCGAAGCTGTCCTTTGCACCTATATCAAGTGTAGAAAATTTACAGCCCTTTACATTCTTATTAATCAGTGAAATAACCATATTTTCGTTTTCAAAAATATCCTTTACACCGTCAATTTTCATTTTTATTCCCCTTTCAATACACAAGCTCTACAATTCAGTATACACATTTTTTCTGCATAATTTGTCGAATTGTGTATTTTTGTTAACATAAATGAAAATTATTTGCAAATATTTATCACAATAGTTTTGTTTTTGTATTTCCTATTCTTGCTGAGTTATAAACATCAAGCTTTAAATCAAGCATTTGCATAATTGAAAGCTCATCTACAGCATCAAAAAGTGCATTATGAGTTTCACGATACAAGCGGTTTTTGCTTAAAAGCCTGTAAATACTCTCAACCCCATAGCCACGCTTCAGCCTGCCTGTTTTAAAGCAGTCTGCATAGTCAGGAATTTTCTTATTATACTGTCTGTATGCCGCTATTTTCATAATGTCAAACCATTCCAAATATTGCAGCTCATTTAGATGACCATAATCGAATAAGGCATTGTAAGCAAAAATTTTCTGCACCTTATAGCCTGAAAGAAAATTTTTCAGCTCGCTTATACAGCTTTCACGGATGCCCTCTATATCAGGTCTTATACCATTTATGTAAAGAGAATCTGAGTACATTCCTCCCATATTTTTATAAGGCAGCAATATGTAATAGCGTTTGTCTGCAACTTCAAAATTAACACTGTCGGCAATAACGACACCTATCGACATCAGTTTGTTATCCCACGTGGTTTCAGTATCTATAACCGCAAACCTTTCATTCATATTTCAACCTCTCTTAACGCTTCACATATATTTTCTGCTTATATTTAACAATTAATCTGTTTCAACAATTTTATAATCATTTTTATCATTGACTATTACACATTGCTTATCAGTCAAAGTAATAAATTTTAAACCCGGATATTCCTCTGTCATTTTGTCAATCAAAGCATTATATTCATCACTGTTATTATAATGCGGTAAAATGTGTGAGTCAATAAAGTTCAGGGCATCACAATTTTCAAGTAATGGTGCATATTTGGGGTCATCAAGATTTTTCACATATTCAATATTTGGTGAAGCAATACATGAGCCTGCACTGATACCGATATAAATTTTATTTTCAGCAAAATCAACAATGTTTTCCATAATACTTTTTTGCTTAATCTGCTGAAGAAGATAAAAGCAATTGCTGCCTGAAACAAATAATACATCTGTATTTTTTAGCTTTGCGATAATTTTCTCTCGGCTATCATCAGTTAACTCAATAACAGAAATATTATATCCCATATCTTCAAGTGCAATTTTGTTTTGCACCATATAACTGCGGTCATCCTCAACCTCTGAGGCGGTAGGAATAAAGCCGATAACCGAGCCTTCTTTTACATAATTCTTTATTATTTGCATATTGCCTGAAAGTAAAAGCTTCATACTATATGCTCCTTTATAACAGAATTTATTTTTATTATACAACAAATAATTACATAACACAATGCGATTTTGTCAAACCTAAGAACACAAACTTTTCATTCATAGTTTAATTTCTTTCAAAAATCTATTAATGAATTTAATTATACACTTTATAAGAATACCGTGTACCCAAAAAGCACCCTATAAATCAGGGTGCTATAATTAAACTATTACAAATGAATTACAAGTTTGATTTTCTTTTACCTAACACGCCAATGCTAATACAGCCTATTGATCCAACAGAAGAAATAATAGCTATAGATTTATACGTATTTTCTGTTTTTGTATATTTTTCATAAGTATCGTAATAACTTGAATTAGCACCTTCCCATCCATAGAGTTTTAAATCCAAAGATTGATTAGCAATTGCCCTCTGGGCACTTTCATGTGCACTATAACTTTTCATTCCGAATCCCCCTGCACAAATAAGCAGCACTATTCCCACTATAATAAATACTTTAGAATATTTTTTAACATTATTCATACTCAATTTCCCTTTCTATTTCATTGCGTTTCCAAGAGCATTTCACACATCGTTTACACTATCTGAGTCCGTACCAAATACATCGGCAACATAATCAACATCTCTATCATACTTACTACCATATCCATAACTGTCATCATTTGAATTAGAATAAGATTGACTGCTTGAATTAGAAAATGAAACAATGATTATGCACAAAAATGATATTAACCCGATTATTATAATAGTTTTTTTCATACAATACTCCTCTACTTTATAATTTCCTTTAATTTTAATGCACAATCACATAAATCACGAACAGCACCTATAAAAGTAAAATTATTATCTTTTTGATACTTTTCAATACGATTTATTAACTCTTTATCATTACTGTTAAAAGTAGCAGTTTTGTTCATATTAATCCTCCTTTCGATTCAATAATAACCTATTTCAGGTTAAATGTCAACAATCTGTTTCAGGTTAACATATAATTCACTTGAGGTGATTATATGTATAAGCGTATTCGTGATTTAAGAGAGGATAAAGATTTAAATCAGACACAAGTAGCAAAAATGCTTGGAATGTCACAAACAGGATATTCAAAATATGAAACAGGTGAAAACGATATACCTACAACAATACTAATAAAACTATCAGACTATTATAACGTTAGCATTGATTATTTACTTAATAGAACTGATAATCCCGAAATAAATAAGTAAATAAATAAAAATCTCTATCCTAAAACTGTAAGATAGAGATTTTTATTTTTTGTATATATCTGGTGGAGGCGATGGGAATCGAACCCATGTCCAAAATCGCCTTGCCAAGGGCTCTACGAGTGTAGTTTGTCATTTAAGATTCCCCTCAGCTGACGGCGGCAAACAGCCTTCAGCCTACGGTATCCTCTATTACCTGATGAAAGACGAGGAGCTCAATCATTCATGTTCGCCGCTAAGTCGATGCCCTAACCGCAGCCGCGGCACTCTTCGGCAGGACACAAGCTGCTAATTACGCAGCAAGAGCAACTGAATTATTTTTGTCAGTTAATTTTAAGTTGTTACTTTTAAAGTGGTGCAACTCCACTACTCGCTGACCAAGGTTTGACAACCCTGTCGAAAGCCTTTCGCCCCCGTATTTATAATTTTAATATCTTTCCTTAAACTCTCTTTCAATGGTGCGGTTTGCGGTTTTCTTTGCCTCAACTGCACGCTTGTCATAGAGCTTTTTACCTTTGCAAAGACCGATTTCAAGCTTTGCCCTGCCTTTATTAATATAGAGAGAAAGCGGAACAATAGCAAGACCCTGCTGCTGTGACTGACCGAAAAGCTTCATAATTTCCTTTTTATGAAGCAGCAGTCTTTTTTTACGCATAGGGTCACGATTGAATCTGTTGCCCATTTCATAGGGTGAAATATGCATACCTATAACAAACATTTCGCCGTCATCAACAGAACAAAAGCTGTCTTTAAGATTAACTCTGCCGTTTCTGATTGACTTAATCTCAGTACCGAAAAGCTCAATGCCTGCCTCATAGGTATCAAGAACAAAGTAGTCGTGATAGGCTTTTTTATTATTTGCAATTACCTGCTTGTCATTCTTATTCAAGTCCATCACTCCTTACTTTAATTATATTAAGCTTCTGCCCTCCAGTGCACGAGAGAGAGTAACCTCATCGGCATACTCCAAATCAGCACCCACAGGCACACCATAAGCAAGCCTTGATACTGTAATACCCATAGGCTTAAGCAGACGGCTTATATACATAGCTGTTGCCTCACCCTCAACAGTGGGGTTGGTAGCCATAATAACCTCCTCCACAGTATCATCACCGAGCCTTGCAACAAGCTCTTTAATACGAATCTGGTCAGGACCTATATTATCCATAGGTGAAATTGCACCGTGAAGCACGTGGTATGTGCCCTTATATTCGTGAGTTCGCTCAATTGCAGCAACATCACGTGGGTCCTCAACAACACAAATAACACTCTTATCTCTGTTATTGCTCTTACATATGGGGCACAAATCATCGTCGGCAAGGTCACAGCAAATCTGACACTGCCTGATTTTGGTGTGTGCGTCTGTAATAGCCTTAGCAAATTCATTCGCTTCGGCATCACT
>DBFOUY010000144.1:0-5307 GCA_048365975.1 Eubacterium sp. | reverse complement strand
TGTGTCAATTCCTTGTTTTTAAGTTCTGTTTATAGTATAATAAACTAAATATAGATATAGAAAATGGTGCAATATTGAAAATTTTAACTATAGGTGATATAGTATCAAAGCAGGGCTGTGACTGGCTGAGACAGGAACTGCCGAAAATTAAACGTGAGCTTGATGTTGATCTTGTAATTGTCAATGGTGAAAATTCTGCAATCGGCAACGGCATTATACCTCAGAGTGCAGAGCATATTCTTGACAGCGGGGCAGATGTTATTACCCTTGGCAACCATAGTCTGAAAAGAAAAGAAATTTATGATTATCTTGAAGGAGATAATCCGATAGTAAGACCGGCAAATTATCATATTAGCGCACCGGGCAGGGGATATATAATTATTGACAAGGGCTATTGCCGTGTGGCAGTGGTCAATTTGCAGGGTGCCGTTTATATGGATGCAATCGAAAATCCTTTTTCGGTTATCGACAGAATAATAGATGAAATCAGAGCTCAGGGTGTTAAAATAATAATTGTTGATTTTCATGCCGAAGCAACGAGTGAAAAACGAGCAATGGGCTTTTATCTTGACGGCAGAGTGTCGGCTGTTTACGGCACACACACTCATGTTCAGACAAGCGACAATCAGATTCTGCCTAATGGTACAGGTTATGTTACTGACATCGGAATGACAGGTCCTTATTACAGTGTGCTTGGTGTAAGCCCGAATTGTATTATTGAAAAGCTTAAAACAGGTCTGCCTGTTAAGTTTGTTAACAATGACGGACCATGTATTATGGAAGGCTGCTTGTTTGAAATTGATAATAAAACAGGAAAAACTGTTAACACAGTTTTGATTAGGAGATAGAAATGCAAAAAAGAATTATTGCTCTGATTATTGCAGTTTCTTTGCTTGTTACATGTATATCAGGCTGCAGCAGCAATAATGAGAACAATGAACCGAATGCCGCAGAAACAACTACGGCAAAAAAGACGGATGACAGAACATTCAAGCTCAGTTATACTCAGGCGGACAGTCTTGACCCGTTCAAAGCAGCAACTCAGAATAATCAGATACTTGCTGACCTTGTTTTTGAAAGTCTGTTTGATTTAACAGAGGGCTATGAAACAACAACAAATATAGCAACAGGCTATGCATTTACTGACAGCAGAACTCTCAGAGTTGATATTAATCCTCAGCTTAAGTTTTCAAACGGTGAAAAAATCACGGCGGATGATGTGCTCTATTCCACAAAGGCTGCTATGAAATCTGCTGCCTACGGGAATTCTCTTGAGCCTGTCAGCTATGCAGAGGCAAGCGGTAATTCAGTTATATTCCATCTTAAATATGCTGACCCCTATGCAGTTAATCTTTTAACTTACCCCATAGCTTCAACAAAGGATGACGAGGATGGTTTTCCTGTTGGCAGCGGCAGATATATTTATAAGAACAGCGATGATGGTGTCGTTTTAAGGGCTGCTGAAAGTGATGAATTTGACCCTTATATAACAACAATTCATCTTGTTAATATAGCTGCAGCAGATTCTATTGACAATGCTGTAAATATAGGTAATATATCATATGCGTTCAGAGATCTGAGTACTGATATTTCAAAAAGACTGTCATGTGCAAAAAAGACTGTTTCTATGAATAATCTTATTTATCTCGGCATAAATTCATATTCAGGCATAACGTCAGATGCAAATATCAGACGTGCTGTAAGTCTTGCGGTTGACAGAACAGTTCTTGCAGAGAGTGCTTATTCGGGCTATGCAGTGCCTGCTCAGTCACCGTTTAATCCCGATTTCAAAAGTATTGAAAACATAAAGCTGTTTGAAACTAAGGCTGACACGGCAACAGCTAAGCAGACTGTTAACAGAAGCGGTTACAGCAGTGATAAGCTTAAGCTGAGATTAATGGTTAATTATAATGAAAATAAAGTAATAGCTGCTAACCTTATTAAATCACAGCTGGAGGCTGTGGGTTTCAGTGTTACTGTTGAAAAAGTCAGCTATAAAGAATATATCAGCAGAATTGAAAATTCTCAGTTTGATTTATATATCGGTGAAATCAAGCTTGGTGATGATATGAATTTGTATCCGTTCTTCGATTCCTCAGATGGCGCTGCAAGGTACGGCTTTGATTATAAGAAGCTGAACAGTGATGATCTTTATACAAAATATCTTGAGGGTGAAGAGGAGCTTGGAAAGTTCATTCTTGCCTTTAATGAGGAAATGCCTTATATTCCGCTTATTTACAAAAAGGGAATGATATGTTATTCTAAAGCAATGAACGGTGATATGCAGGGTTATTACGGAAATTATTTTTCCAACATAGACAGTTGGAATTTTAATACTGATGATGAAACTGAATAATAATTGATAAAATAAAATGGGGGTCAAATAATGATTAAGATTGAAAATCCGAATGGATACATCGAAATTACTAACAATTATTTTGCCAATCTTGTGGGAAGAACGGCACAGAGCTGCTTCGGTGTAACCGGAATGGTTGATTCCAATGCACTCAGAACAATAAAAAATGCAATCAAAAGCAAAATAACAAATGACAATTCAGATCAGGGTGTTATTGTTAAGAGTATGAATGGTGAGCTTATTATTGAGCTTCACATTTCAGTTTCATACGGTGTTAACATCAACACCATTGTTGAAAGCATTGTAAACAAGGTAAGATATACTGTTGAGGAAGCAACAGACCTTAAGGTATCAAAGGTCAATGTTTATATTGACGCATTAAGTAAGTAATGGAGATAGTATAGATGATAACTGGATTAATGTTTAGAGATTCTATAATCTCTGCTGCTAATAATATTGCCAACAGCAGACAGGCTGTTGATGCTTTGAATATTTTCCCTGTTCCTGATGGTGACACAGGCACTAATATGAGTATGACAATCGGTGCTGCTGCTAAGGAAATGGCGGCACTGCCTGATGACTGCACAATTGAGGAGGCTTCCGCACGCTGTGCATCTGCACTTCTGCGTGGTGCAAGGGGTAACTCAGGTGTTATTCTGTCTCTGATTTTCAGGGGCTTTTCAAAGGGCTTTAAAGGTATTAAGGAGGCAGGAGCAAATGATATTGCTAATGCTTTCAAAGAAGGCGTAGACGCTGCATACAAAGCAGTAATGAAGCCTACAGAGGGCACTATTTTAACAGTTGTTCGTGAGGCAAAGGATGCCGCTGTTGAAATGGCAAAAATTCAGGATGATCCCCTTGAGGTGGCTTTTGCTGCACTTCAGGCTGCAAAGACAGCTTTGGCAAAAACACCTGAGCTTTTGCCTGTACTTAAAAAAGCAGGTGTTGTTGATGCAGGCGGACAGGGTCTTGTTCTCGTTTTTGAGGGAATGGAGAGTGTGTGGCATAATGGTGTGATTGTTCAGCCGATTGACGGCTCAGGCGTTACACCTGTTTCAACCCCTTCAAAAAAGACAGTGGCAGATGCAAGTGATGATATTGAGTTCGGTTACTGCTCAGAATTTCTTATTGAAAAGTCAGGTATCGCCAAGGAAAAGGATGCATTAAAGCTCAGAGCCTTTCTTGAGTCAATCGGTGACTGTGTGGTTGTGGTTGATGACAGTGATATTATAAAGGTGCACGTTCATTCAAACGAGCCCGGTAATGTTATTCAGGCTGCTTTAAAATACGGTCAGCTTATAAATATTAAAATTGATAATATGCGTTACCAGCACGCTAATGCAGATGTTGGTGTTAAGGACGGCGAAAAGGTTATTGAGCCTACAGTTACAAAGCCTGAAAATGAATACGGCTTTGTTACAGTATGTGCAGGCGACGGACTTGCCGAGCTTTTCACTGACCTTGGTGCAGATGTTGTTGTAAGCGGCGGACAGACAATGAATCCGTCAACCGATGATATTCTGAACGCTGTTATGAGCACACCTGCAAAGACAGTGTTTGTTCTGCCTAACAATAAAAATATTATTATGGCAGCAGAGCAGGCTATTCCCCTTGCTGCCGACAGAACAGTTAAGGTGCTTCAGACCAAAACTATCCCTCAGGGCATTTCAGCAATGCTTATGTTTGACGAAACAGTTGATGCTGATGAAAATATGATGAATATGATGGATGCAGCAGGTGCAGTTCAGACAGCACAGGTAACCTTTGCCGCACGTGACAGTGAGGTTGAGGGACAGGCAGTTCACGAGGGACAGATGATGGGTCTTTGCAACGGCAAAATCAAATTCCTTGGTGAGGATAAGGTTGATATTGCTGTTAAATCTGCTGAAAAGCTGTTCAAAAAGAATGAACATTCACTTATCACTATTATTTATGGCGAGGGTGTAAGCAGTGATGAGGCATCTGAGGTTGAGAAGGCACTGGCTAAAAAGTGCGGTGCAGATGTTGAAATCAGTGTAGTTGACGGCGGTCAGCCGATTTATTACTTTATTATTTCAGTGGAGTAAATACTGATGCTTAATCTAAACAGCAGCATAAAATATATTAAGGGCGTTGGTGAAAAAAGAGCGGGGCTGTTCGGCAGCCTCGCAATCTTTGATGTTGACGCCCTTATTCATTTTTATCCCCGAAGATATGAGGACTGGACGAATACAAAAACCGTCCGTGAATTGCAAAACGGTGACTGTGCTTCAATCAGAGCAACTATGATTACACCTGTTAAGGAGCATATGATAAGAAAGGGTATGACTCTTTATAAATGCCGTTTCAGTGACGGGGAAAGTATAATTAATGTTACAATATTCAATAATAAATATCAGGCTCGGGCTTTAAGAGTGTATGAGGACTATGTGCTTTTTGGTAAAATAGAAAAAAATCTTACATCAGCCGCAATGTCCTCACCCAAAATTGAAAAGCTTGATACAGGTGTAAGGGTGCACCCCATTTATCCTGCCACGGGAAAGCTGACATCAAATGCTATTGCAAAGGTTGTAAAAACAGCACTTGAGTCGCTTGATGAAATCCCTGAAACTCTTGATAAGGCTGTAAGGGATAAATATAAGCTTGTCAGTCTTGACAGAGCAATAAGGCAGATTCATTTCCCTGACAGTGATGAGGATATTCAGAATGCTCGTTACAGACTTATTTTTGAGGAACTGCTTACACTTCAGCTTGGTCTGCTTAAATTGAAGGGAAGAAATAAGGCTGAAACAAATCTGAGAATTACATCTGATTTTACTGATGAATTTAAAACTCTTCTGCCCTTTGAAATGACAGGTGCACAAAAAAGAGCGATAAAGGACTGCCTTTCCGATATGGCAGGGGATTACCCTATGAGCAGGCTTTTGCAGGGTGATGTGGGCTCAGGTAAAACCGCAGTTGCAGCAGGGCTT
>DBFOUY010000143.1:0-8658 GCA_048365975.1 Eubacterium sp. | reverse complement strand
TTCTATCTGATTTCGATTTTCTCGTCCTTTTACTATCACTTTCTTCACCCAATATCATTATACCATATCTATAACAAAAAGCACAGCTTTATGCTGTGCCTTTTTCGACAGGCTGAGACGACAGATTATTCTGTCGCCTTATACATATAATTATTCTTTGCTGATAGTTTTTTCTAATGCAGCAATAAGTTGATTATTAAATTTGTCTTGCGGACTTATAGTTATATATAGATATAACGCCACAATAAACAATCCTAATATTAGCAAAGCAATATTATCAAATATACTATCGCTTTTAAGTGAGTTTATAAAAGAACTTAATGAACTACCCATGAAAAATACAATTAGATATTTTAAAGCATCTTTATATCTACTATTATCTAATCCTATTTTTCTGTATTCTATGTATAATGTTTTTTCCTCTTTATCCATTTTTGACATTTTTTCTTTAACAAGTTTATATATTGTATTAAAATGCTTTTCAGAATATTCTTTAAATTCAAGTTTGTTTTCTTTTAAATAATTTTCAACATCTACTTTGTCTATATTCCAAGAATTTTTTAATTGTTTAAAAAACAAATCATTTTTAGTATCCGTTTGGTTACACGAGTATATATTTCTTTTCACGATTACACTTCCTTTTCTTTATGTTATAGTCTTTTATAATTATATTTCATATAGTATTTAAAATCAGTAAAAAACGATGATTATTTACAAAAGTTTAATCTTTGAAATTACATAAGTCCCAAATGGCGAGTCGACACCATTCGGGACTTTTCATATATATAGATAAAATTTTGAAAGGAGCTGATACACATATCAGAAAACAAAAAATACAACATAATTTATGCTGATCCCCCGTGGCAGTATAAGGTGTATTCCAAGAAAGGTTTAGGCAGATCAGCAGAAAGTCATTACTCAACTATGAGCCTTGAGGATATAGAGTCTTTGCCTGTAGGTAATCTTGCAGATAAAGATTGTGCTTTGTTTTTGTGGACTACAATACCTCTCTTAGAAGACTGTTTTTCTGTCATAAAATCTTGGGGATTTGAATATAAAACAGTAGCATTTGTGTGGATTAAACTTAACAGGAAATCAGATACACTCTTTTGGGGTATGGGACACTGGACAAGAGCTAATGCAGAGTTATGTATTCTTGCCACAAAAGGACATCCTAAACGCAAATCTGCAAGAGTTCATCAGGTTATTATGTCACGAATTGAACAGCATAGTAAAAAGCCTGATGAAACAAGAAATCGTATTGTTGAACTTATAGGAGATTTACCACGCATTGAACTCTTTGCCCGTCAGAAAACAGATGGATGGGACTCTTGGGGTAACGAGGTTGAATGTGATATTGATTTGTTAAAATACGGAGGTGAAAGCATTGTCGGATAACTGGGTAATTCAGAATCTTGAAAATGCCCTGTCAACTTGGAATGAAAAACTAACGGAAATATGGTCTTTATTAACTACAACACCGCAGGAGTTTAAAGGCGGCGGTATATGGAATGTAATCGTTGATATTAACGGAGCAGTACAGGCAATCGGATTAGCATTGCTTGTGCTTTTTTTGTTGTAGGTATGGTTAAGACTTGTTCGTCATTTCAAATATTATGAGGTCAGCAGGCTTTGCATCAGCAGGAACAACGGCTTTACCATCAGAAATGATAACTGCTATTGATGAGTGCGGCTTTTTTGAAAGCATACCATTATGGGCAGTTACGCTTATAGGCAGCCTATTCATAACCGTACTTTCATTCATATTGATTATGACTGTTTACGGAAGATTTTTTAAGTTGTATATGTACTCTGCACTTGCACCGATACCATTATCAACCTTTGCAGGTGAGCCTACACAGAATGTCGGCAGGTCATTTATCAAAAGTTATTGTGCTGTGCTGCTTGAAGGAGCAGTAATTGTGCTTGCATACATCATATTTTCATTGTTTGCAAGCACTCCGCCTGTTGTGGATGCAGATGAATCAGCGGTAACTATGGTATGGAAATATATCGGCGAGCTTGTATTTAATATGCTTGTACTTGTGGGTGCAGTTAAGATGTCAGATCGTATTATCAGAGAAATGATGGGACTTTAATTGACTTTTATATTATTTTAATGTATATTAGTTATGGTTGATTTATTTAGATTATACAAGCATATATCGAAAATAAATCGCTCCTGCCACAGAGTAATTGTATTGCATAAAATTCTTTCTGATATTAAGTTGCTTGTCATCAGAAAGAGAGATTTAAAAAGGGTTCTCGGTAACCGATTATTTTAATGCAAACAATAGAAAACAAGTTATGAACTGCGGAGAAAGGAGGAATTCATGGCTAAAAGAAAAGGTGTGTCAAGCAAGACACATACTGCGAAACAGTTAGATGATTATGCGAATCAGAATAATCCTAACAACAAAGCGTACAAGTCCAGAATGACCAATGAAAAACAGCAGAGAAATAATAAAGTGGTTAATACTTTTGCTGATTTGGATTGGATGTGCTTTAGCAAGGGTATGTACGAGTTTGACTAATATCAAATATCAAAATATTTGATGGCATCAATCAGAAATGATTGATGCTTTTTTATTTACTAAAGGAGGTTTAATTATTGGAAGTAAAAATCAATAAAGAGATTCGTGACTATACCGAATCAGTATATTTCGGGCTGACATTGCGTCAGCTCATTTTTTCTGTACTTGCCTGTGTTGTTGCAGTAGGACTGTACTTTTTGTTAAAGCCGTATTTAAGTCTTGAAACTTTATCGTGGCTTTGTATTTTAGGTGCAGTTCCATTTGCTGCTTTAGGCTTTGTAACCTATAACGGAATGACGGCAGAAAAACTGCTTGTGTGCTGGTTTCGGAGTGAATTTCTCATTCCTATAAAACTGAAATATAAATCAAGAAATACACACTATGAAGCAGTTAAATCGGATATTGATAAAAGAATTAAGGAGGAAATGAAGAATATTGATTAAGACATTAAAAAATGTTTTTAAAAGGGATAAAGAAAAGTTCGTTATCCCGAAATCAGTACAGGATACAATTCCTGTTCAGGTAATATATGAGGATGGAATATTCAAAGTCGGCAGTAATAAGTATTCAAAGACTTTTAAGTTTGCAGATATTAACTATGCCGTTTCAAGTGATGAAGATAAAAAGACTGTCTTTCTCGCTTATGAGGAATTGCTCAACAGTTTTGACAGTGCAGCCACAACTAAAATCACTATCAACAACCGCAAATTGAATAAAGAAGAATTTGAAAAGGAAATCCTTTTGGAAATGCAGGGAGATGACCTTGATTATCTCAGAAAAGAATACAACAATATGCTGAGAGATAAAGTAACTCAGGCTAATGCTCTTATTCAAGAAAAGTATGTAACAGTATCAATTAACAAAAAGAGTGTTGATGATGCAAGAACATATTTTAACAGAGTGGGTGCAGAACTTTCATCAAGATTTGCAAGGCTAAAAAGTGTATGTGTTCCTGTTGAACTTGAGGAAAGATTAAAAATTGTTCACGATTTTTATATGCCTGATGATGAATTGCTATTCAGATTTGATTTAAAGGAAGCAATGCAGAAAGGACACGATTTCAAAGACTTTATCTGTCCTGATTCTATGGAATGTGAAAAGGGATATTTTCGCATCGGCGATAAATATGCAAGAGTATTATTTCTCCGTGATTATGCATCATATATCAAGGATGATTTCCTTGCTAATCTGACTGCACTTAATAAGAATCTTATGATTTCTATTGATGTAATTCCCGTTCCGACAAACGAAGCAGTAAAGGAAGCAGAAACAAGGCTGCTTGGAGTTGAAACCAATATTACTAACTGGCAGAGAAAGCAGAACGCAAACAATAACTTTTCTGCAACTATCCCATATGATATGGAACAGCAGAAAAAAGAAATGAAAGAATTTCTTGATGATATTACTACCCGTGACCAGAGAATGATGTTCGGTGTAATTACTATCGTTCATATGGCAGACAGCAAGAAACAGCTTGATGAGGATACAGAAGAAATCTGCAACATTGCTAATTCTTCTATGTGCAAAATGACTGTATTCAAACTCCGTGAGCAGATGTATGATGCACTTAAAACAGTTCTTCCCTATGGTGTAAGAAAGATTGATACTCTGCGTACGCTTACCACTGAATCACTTGCAGTATTTATTCCTTTTAATGTACAGAATGTTTATCACAGTAAAGGCATTTATTATGGTGTTAATCCGAGAAACAGAAACCTCATTATTGCAGACAGGTTTTTACTGCTCAACGGCAATTCCTTTATTCTCGGTGTATCAGGCGGCGGTAAATCCTTTACTGCTAAAATGGAAATTATATGCCGTGCATTGTCTGACCCTGATGCAGATATTATTGTAATTGACCCTGAAAGAGAAAACAAAACTATAACTGAAACACTGAAAGGTCAGCATATTGTAATCTCAGCCAATTCACATAATCATATCAATGCTATGGATATGAACAAGAACTATGGCGAAGGTGTTGATCCTTTGGTTGATAAAACGCAGTTTATTATGTCCTTATGTGAACAGATTTTAGGAAGTGCTGCTATTACTCCTCAGCATAAGTCTATTGTAGACAGATGCACATACAACATTTACCGCAACTATATAAACAATAACTATGAGGGCGAGCCTCCCACACTTGTTGATTTATATGATAATCTTCTCGAACAGCCTGAGCCTGAAGCAAATCAGCTTGCACTTGCAGTTGAATTGTTTGCAAAGGGTTCTCTTAATACTTTTGCAAAGCAGACTAATGTTGATATTAATAGCAGATTTATATGTTATGACATACTTGAACTCGGAAAACAGTTAATGCCTATCGGTATGCTTGTTATTCTTGACAGCATTCTCAACCGAATTACTGCAAACAGAGAAAAAGGAAGAAGGACATATATTTTCATTGATGAAATATATCTGATGTTTGAACATGAATACAGTGCAGAATTTCTTTACAGACTTTGGAAGAGAGCAAGAAAGTACGGTGCATGCTTAACTGGCATTACACAGAATGTTGAGGATATTCTGCAAAGCCACACAGCACGAACAATGCTTTCAAACTCTGAATTTGTTGTAATGCTCAATCAGGCGGCAACTGACAGAGAAGAACTTGCAAGACTGCTTAATATTTCCGAAACCGAGCTTGATTATATTACAAATGCAGAAGCAGGTCACGGACTTATTAAAATCGGCAGTTCTCTTGTTCCGTTTGAAAATGATTTCCCGAAGAATACGAAATTGTATAAATTGATGTCAACTAAACCGGGAGAAGATGAGTTAATGACAGCATAGCCATTAACTTTTTCAGAAAGGATAACTATGAAAAAAGTAATATATTATATAACACTTATGGTGCTGATTGTTATCTTTGCAGTCAGCACCTATTTTATTGCTACAAATCAAATTGAAAACAAAAAGCAGGAAAAAATATTTGATGATGTTGTTTCTGTTGTTGAAACAGAAAGCAATAACAGTGATGAAAAGCTAAATAAATATATGAAGCTCAAATCGAAGAACGCTGATTTTATCGGCTGGATAAATATTGATGATACGAATATCAATTATCCTGTTATGCATAGCAGTACAGAAAACTATTATCTGAAAAGAAACTTTAACAAAGAATATTCAGATTATGGAACACCATATATCAATGAAAATTGTGACATTGATAATTCAGACAATGTGATTATCTATGCCCATAATATGAAAAATCATCAGATGTTCGGTGATTTGGAAAAGTACAAATCCAAAGACTTTTACAACAGTCACAAATATATTCAGTTTGATACACTGAATATACAAGGCATTTATGAAATCATGTCTGTGTTCAAAACGACTGACAATGATTTTGATTATCAGAACTATACTGATTTTACAGATGAAAAACAATTCAATACTTTTATGGATAAATGCAAGAGCCTATCTCTTTATAATACTGAAAGCGATTCAGCATATGGAGATAGGCTTATTACTTTATCAACCTGTGAATATTCGCAAAAAGACGGAAGGCTTGTTGTAATTGCTAAGCAGATTGAGGTGGGCAATTATGAAACCTAAAAAATATGTTGTATCTTTATCAGGCGGTAAGGATTCTACCGCTATGCTGTTAAGATTGATTGAAGAAAAAAGACCTATTGACTATATCATTTTCTGCGATACGGGACTTGAATTTCCTCAGATGTATGAACATATCAATAAGTTGGAAAGGTATATCGGCAGACCGATTATCAGACTCAAGGCAGAACACGATTTTGAATACTACTTTTTCGTCTATCATCCTAAACGCAAAAATCCTGAATTAGAAAAGTATGACGGAATGAGCTGGAGCGGTCCAAGAAATCGTTGGTGTACTGCAATGCTGAAAACAAGGGTTGTATCTGCATATTTCAAGGAATTGTCAAAGGATTATGAAATTGTTGAATATGTAGGTATAGCAGCTGATGAAAAGCACAGAACAAGAGGTAAATGTTATCCGCTTATTGAATGGAATATGACAGAAAAAGATTGTCTTGAATACTGTTATGAGCGTGGTTTTGACTGGGGCGGATTATATAACATATTCCATCGTGTGTCCTGTTGGTGCTGTCCTTTACAAAGTCTTGATGAACTCAGAAAACTACGCAAACATTTTCCTGATTTATGGAAACAGCTTGAATTTTGGGACAGAAATACTTGGCGGACATTTAAACCTGATTATTCAGTGCAGGACTTAAATGTCCGTTTTGATTTAGAGGAAGAATGGCAGACTCAAGGTAAGAATTTGAGAACAAAGAAATTCTACAATACACTAAGAGAAAAATTAGCAGGTTAGCAGGTGAAAGATGAGAGATATTAAAACAAGAGATAAAGTGAATCGGACTGTTAAAACCCTTGACCGTGCAGTCATTGCAACAGACAAATTCAAAACAGCAACAGTAAAATCAAAAGAAGCGGCAGAACATACACAGACTACAGATGAAACTTCTCCTGAAGAATATGCAGTAAATAATATTTCTGATAAAACTCGTATTATTGCTGATAAAACTGCGGTTAAATTCAATGAAAAAGGCAGGCAGAGTTTTGCAGTAACCAAACACAATATTCAGCATTTCAGAGCTGAGCAAACTGATAAATCTATCCGCAAAGAAAGAGTCAATACGAAGCCTAATAATAGTCCTGATTTGAATTTTTCAGATAAAGCCAATAAGTATGACATCAAGACAAGAGATAGCATTAAAAAGGCAAATACAAAGTCTGTCAGTAAGGATATTAAAGGTGCTGACAAAACTATCAAAACAGTAAATAATTCTGTTAATAAATCAGTTAAGTCAACATCTGAAACTGCAAGGAAATCTTATGTATCATCAAAGCAGTCTGCAAAGGCTGCGAAGAAAAGTGCTAAAACTGCCAAGAAGAATATTGAGAAATCTGCAAAGACAATTAAAGAGGCTGCCAAGCATACAAAGATGATTGTTAAAGGAATTATTCAAGGGGCGAAAGCATTAGTAAATGCCATTATTGCAGGCGGTTGGATTTCTGTTGTTATCATCATAGTGTTATGTCTTGTGGGTGCTTTAGCAAGTTCATTTTACGGCATATTTTTTTCAACTGAAACATCTGAAAGCGGTATGAACATATCAACTGCTATTCAGGAAATCAATGCTGATTATGATAACCGAATTGATGCACTTAAAGCATCCGGCAGTTATGATAGTGTTGAGATAAACGGAAACAAATCAAATTGGAAAGATGTTCTTGCAATTTATGCAGTCAAGGTTACTTCCGATCCCGACAATCCTATGGAAATTGCAACAGTTGATGAAAACAAAAAATCAATACTGTCAAATATCTTTTGGGATATGAACAGTATTGATTCTAAATCTGAAACAAGAGCTGAAACAAAAGAAATTACCTCAACCGATGACAACGGTAATGAGGTAATCACAACAGAAGATGTTACAGTTAAAGTGTTGACGATTACAATCAACAGCAAAAATGCTGATGATATGGCAGATAAGTATTCATTCAATAAAAAGCAAAAGAAATATCTTGCAGAGCTTATGAATGACAGCAACGATAAATTATGGGCATCTATTATCTATGGCTTTAATGGCAACACTACTGATATTGACATAGGCTCATTAGATTTCGGCAATGAAACTGTAAACGATACGCAGAGAAAAATCGTTGCTGTTGCTCTTAATTCTGAAAGCTATGGTATATCAGCAAAATCAGGTTACTGTCAAGCGTGGGTAGCTGATGTGTACCAAGCTGTTACAGGCTCACGAGGCTCTGCTCATTGTGCGTTATGTGCTGCTGATATGTGGGCAGTATCATCTGATTGGAGTCAGATACAAGTTGGTGCAACTGTTTATGGATATGCAAGTAACCCATATGGTCATGTAGGCATCTACATTGGTAATGGTCAGGTAATTCATAACCTATCAGGAGCAGTCAAGGTACAATCTCTTGAAAGCTGGGTAAAAGATTTCAAAGGCTTTGCTTGGGGTTGGGAGAATGGAGTGTGTTTATAAACAAATAAATAACGAAGCAGGGTGGTTTCCCACCCTGCTCGTGTGTTGAATAATGACCTCGTTCTGATTATGAAATATTATTTTTTTCTGTTCTTATATTTGGCTACAAGAAA
>DBFOUY010000142.1:0-4806 GCA_048365975.1 Eubacterium sp. | reverse complement strand
ATTATAACTCCTTTGATAGATAATCACCATAACCGAGCATTATTGAATATGCCATTTTGTTCTGGTAATTATCATCCTGTAATTTTTTATTTTCTTCATTATTGCTCATAAATCCGCACTCTACCATAACAGACGGAACCTTTGCTTTGTAAAGCAGGTAATAGCTGCTGTCTGATTTTTTATTTTCTCTTCTGTTATTCTTCTGCAGATTGTCTTTTGAAATATTTAAAATACTGTCAGCAAGCTCTTTACTGAGGTTGTCGTTTGGTGAATACCAGATTTGTATTCCCCATTCTTTTTCTAATTCAAAATGATTCTGATGTATTGAAATTAACGTCGCTTTATTCACGCTGTTAATATAATCCATACGGTTATATAAATCAGATCTTGATTTGTCATCGCCCTCGCCATAAACCTGATAATCCCCTGCTCTGATAAGTTTTGCAGAAAGTCCGCTGACGCCTGCAAAATCATACAGCTTTTTGGCAATTGCAAGGTTGATTTCCTTTTCATTAGTACCGTCAACACCTATTGTACCAGCATCAATACCACCATGGCCGGCATCAATAACAAGACACGATTTATTATAGGCTATTGATGCATTTGCATGCTCAGCCTTTTTATGTAATTTGTTTATTCCGATTGAAATTGCAATAGTAAGAGTTAATGCAATAAAGACAGTAAGCACTTTTTTCATAAAATTCACCATTAACTACTATGTATAATTATAGACTATTATGATTAAAGTATAAGGCAATATTGCATTTTATGCTGTTAAGGGCTATAATTAGTGAAGCAATAATAAAAAGGATTGATTTTATGAAAATAGTTAATTTGGACGGATACACTACCAATCCCGGTGATTTAAGCTGGGAGGGTATTGAAAGACTTGGAGATTATACCGTTTATGACAGGACATCACCAAGTGAAATAATAGAAAGAGCAAAGGGTGCTGACATTCTTATTATAAATAAAACAATTATTGACAGAAGTATTCTTGATACACTTTCACCTGAGCTAAAGTATATAGGGCTGCAGTCGACGGGCTATAATGTTGTGGACTGTGAATATGCAAGGCAGCTTGGAATAACTGTATGCAATATCCCTGCTTATTCTACAAATGCTGTTGCACAGCTTGTGTTTGCATTTATACTGCAGATTACTAATGAGGTTACACTTCATTCCGATGCTGTAAAAAATGGTGAATGGTGCATGTGTCCTGATTTCTGTTTCTGGAAAAAGCCATTGACAGAGCTTGACGGAAAAACAATAGGCATTGTAGGCTTTGGTTCAATAGGAAGAAAGGTAGCTATAATTGCAGAGGCTTTCGGTATGAATGTTCTTGCGTATAATCCAAGACCTAAGGAAAAAGGAGAAACGATTGTGCAGTTTGTGGGTATGGATGAGCTGCTTAGTATGAGTGACATAGTTACCTGTCATTGCCCCCTTACTCCTGAAACCGAAAGTCTGATTAATAAAGAAAATATTTCAAAAATGAAAGATAGTGCAATTCTTATTAATACATCAAGAGGACCGGTTGTTGATGAACAAGCATTGGCTGATGCATTGAATAATGACAGATTACAGGCAGCAGGACTTGATGTATTAAAGGTTGAACCTGCAAGCAAGGATAATCCATTGCTAACGGCGAAAAACTGTTATATCACACCTCATATAGCCTGGGCTGCTAAAGAAACACGTGAAAGACTTTTAAGAATACTTGAGGATAATATTGTTGCTTATCTGAATGGTACACCTCAGAATCTTGTAAACTAATAAGAATTAAGGAACAGCTTTATTTGCTGTTCCTTAATTCTTTCAGTGCCGGGTTTTCGATTATACTGCCATCCTCTGCAAAGCGTGAGCCATGGCATGGGCAGTCCCATGTGTGTTCATCTTTATTCCATTTAAGAGCACATCCAAGATGTGTGCATCGGTGGCTTGATACTGTGCATAAATTTTTAACTGCTTCAAAGGAATTGATTAAAAGCTGAGGTCTGATCATTGTTCGTGATGGTGAAAAAACTTCTGCAAATTCATTTTCTTTACCAAGAAGTAAATCGGTTAACAGCTTTGCTGCAACCATTGATGAAGTCATTCCCCATTTATTGAAGCCGGTTGCAACATAGAGATTGTTTGTAAATTTCGAGTACTTACCAATATAAGGTATTCCATCAAGAGTCATACAGTCCTGAGTAGCCCACTGAAATTCGACCTTTGATTCAGGGTAATTTACAGAAGCAAATTTTTTCAGATTATCAAAACAACAGTTACCATCTGTTCTTCTGCCATAGCCTCCTAACAGCAGATAGTCACCGTAATTTCTGAAGGACAGACCACTGTTATCCTCGTCAACATACATTCCGTTAACATCAGCTCCGTTATCAAGACCTATTACAAAAGAACGTGATTGATACATTTTAAAAAAGTATGTGCCGTGAGTGTTAATGAACGGGAAATGAGTTGCAATTACTATATTCTCAGCGGTAATACGTCCGCCGTTAGTTAAAGCAACATTGTTTTCAATTGCATATACCTTAGTGTTTTCATATATATTTAATTCTCTTGAAAGCTGTGACAGGAGCTTGAGCGGATTAAATTGTGCCTGTTTTTCAAATCGTATTGCACCAACGGTTTTTATCGGCAGAGGAACTGTATTAACATAGTCAACTATAAATCCGATTCGCTCTAAAGTGTGCATTTCATTTTCAAGCTTATCACAATCATAAACAGAATAAACATAATTATTTTTTTCCTCAAAATCGCATTTGAATTTATCTGCAAGCTCTCTGTAACGATTAATGGCACTTTGATTTGCATTAAGATACTGTTTTGCAAAATCAAGATTAAATTCTTTTTCTATCTTACTATAAATTAATCCGTGTTGTGATGTGATTTTTGCTGTGGTGCAGGATGTAACAGCATTGCATACTCTCCCCTGATCTGCTAAGATATAATTGATGTTCTGTTTTTTTAGCTCGTATGCCAGGAGTATTCCTGTAATTCCGCCTCCTATAATCAGAACATCCGTTTTCTGATCGTCAAGAAGAGATGGAAACTTTTTAAACTCTGCACCATTTTGCCATATTGAATTCATATTATCACCAGTTATATTCTTTTCATATCAGTAATTCTTATTCTGATAAAATAATTTTAATTAATTTCACCATATATCTTGACATTATTAAAAAAATCTATTATTATATTTAAGCAATGCTGGTGTGGCGAAATCGGCAGACGCAAGGGACTTAAAATCCCTCGGTAGAAATACCGTACCGGTTCAAGTCCGGTCACCAGCACCAAAACAACAAGTGTACAAATGTATGCTTGTTGTTTTTTTTATTAAAGTGACAACTTGATTATAAAATTTTGTAATTGACTTTTACTTCGATATTAGTTATAATATAAATTGTTATTTGCCGGCGTGATGGAATTGGCAGACGTGCTGGACTCAAAATCCAGTCCTGGCAACAGGGTGCGGGTTCGACCCCCGCCGCCGGCACCAAAGGATAGACTTATTTAAGTCTATCCTTTATTTTTTCATAAATTTCTATTATTTTGAATTTTGGTGTATAGCCTGAGGTGACGAGTTCCATTTCTTCATCTGTCAGGTATTCACTCATAGATTCACTACAGGAATTAAGGCACACTGACGGGAATACAATACACCACCAGTTATGACCATTCCCCTCGCCTATTGTTATTCTGATAGAATTATAGACACCTGCAGGAAGTGTAAAATCATCATAAACTCTTGTGTTAAAAAATTCTCTGTCAACTGTGACAGTAGCAGTTTTGCCATACTTCTTCAAATAATCATTACATATGGCTTCTATATTATTTTTATTGTTTTCTGCTATTCTGATATTATCTTCAATTGTTTCACCACAAAACAGCTCCTGAGTGTTATTCAAGAAATAATTCTTCAGACCAAGCTTTATGTTTTGATCCTCAGCTGAATCGGAATTTGCAAGTATATGAAGTCTTAATACCTTATCTGAAACACTTTCTGCAGATGTAATGTCAGGGGTTATACAAGCTGTTAATATAATGAGCAGTAAAAATATAGGAACAAATATTTTAAAAGTTTTCATAAAAAAAACCTGCCTTTCAGACAAATGATTGGCAGATTTTTCTTCTTATATTCAAAATTTTTTATATCTTTGCAAATTTTTTCCCGATTATGTTAATTTCATATTTTCCGTTGCTTTGTTCAGTCAGCTTTTTTCTGATGTCGTCAACAAGACTTTCTTTAAGAGAAAATTCTATATTTACTCTATCTGAAAAATCACTGCTTTCAATATTAGCACTATAATTATTTAAAATAATATTCATTCTGTCATAAAAGCTGTAATCAACAGAAACTGTAATTATTTTGCAGGGTGCCATTGTTATAATGCCGCCTGCTTCAACAGCGATTTTGGATGCGTGTGAGTATGCTCTGATAAGTCCGCCAGCACCAAGAAGAGTTCCCCCGAAATATCTTGTTACAACAACGCATACATCAACAAGTCCTTCTTTCAGCAGAACATCAAGAACCGGAACACCTGCTGTTCCGCTTGGTTCACCGTCATCACTTGAACGCTGAATATTATTTTCTTTCAAAACATAAGCTGACACATTATGAGTAGCATCCCAGTGTTTTGATTTGATTGAATTAATAAATTCAACTGCCTCAGCTTGTGTTTTGACAGGCTTTACATAACCGATAAAGCGTGATTTTTTTTCTATAAATTCATCGCTGCTTTCAAATTCAACAGTTTTATATTCTTTCATAATATCACCATAAAAAAACAAGGCAACGGT
>DBFOUY010000141.1:0-4263 GCA_048365975.1 Eubacterium sp. | reverse complement strand
CATAAAACAAAATATTATTTAATGCATTTGTCTGCAAAATCAATTATATCTTTATAAACTTCTTCTTTATTAAGCTCATTAAGAATTTCATGCCTGCCCTGTGAATACAGCTTCATCTTCACATTTCTGTGACCTGTTGCAATAAGCTTGTCATTGATTTCCTTAATTCCCTTGGAATAATTACCTACAGGATCCATATCTCCGCTGATTAAAAGTATATTAAGGTCTTTAGGAACTTTTTTATACCACTCGTCTGTATTCGCAGCAATGTTCAGCTTAACAAGGTCATTCATACCCTGAGCAGAAAACAGAAAACCACAGTACTTATCTGCAATATATTCATCAACCACAGCATTATCACGTGTCAGCCAGTCAAAATCTGTTCTTTTATCAAACTGATTTCCGTAGGCACCAAAGGTCATTTTGTCAAGCATTTTGCTTTTATGTGTATAGCCTGTCAGCTTTGAAACAAGTGCAGAAGCCTTATCACCTACACCTGCAATCGGATTTGAACCGCCTGTGCCCATATAAATTGCACCGCAAAAGCCTGCATCACTGTACCATGCAGTAAAACAGCGAACGATGAATGAGCCCATTGAATGACCCATTACAATAATTTTCTTGTCAGGATTTTCTGCCTTAGCCTTATCGAAAGTAGTTTTCAAATCCTTTACAAGATTTCTGTAACCGTCCTTTTTGCCAAAGTATCCTGTTAAATCATAGTTCTGATTTGATTTGCCATGATTAGCCATATCATGCATATATACAGCATAACCGCACTCAGTAAGATAGCTGATAAAATTGAAATATCTTTTCTGATGCTCTGCCATTCCGTGGTGAATAACAATAACTCCCTTTATTTCACCTTTTTCAGGAGTATACATATTTCCGTAAATCTCGCACTCACCTGTTGCAGATGAAAAATGATACTCTTTTATAATCATAACATTACCCCTCAATAATATTAATTATTTTTGTTTATTATTCTGCTGCTGATTCTTCCTCACTTGGGATATCAGATGTGCAGTGACAGCATTTAACTGCATCAATCGGAATTTCACTTTTACAAAACGGGCATATTTTAGTAACAGGCTTTTCAGGCTCCTCATGGTGCTCCTTTTCAAGCTTTTTGCCAAGCTCAACAGCCTTATTAACAATTTTAACCATACAGAAAATAATCAGTGCCATTATAAGAAAATTAATTACTGCTGAAAGGAAAGCTCCATAATCAATATAGTTTTCACCTATGAGATGAATTTTACCCTGAATTTCAGCACCGCCAATACAATTAATCAGAGGCTTTATAATATTATCTGTAAGCGAGGTAACAATTGATGAAAAAGCACCGCCTATAATTACACCGACTGCCAAATCCATTACATTTCCCTTTGAAATAAACTGCTTAAATTCCTTAAGAAAATTTTTCATAAACCAACTCTCCTCTCATAATATTCCATTTTCAATCTGATAATATCACAATATCCCCGTAAAATCAAATTTTGGAACAAAATCACTGTCTGCCGATTCAAGCTCCTGCAAAAACAGATTTTCAAAACCATTCATAACAGCAAAATCGGCAACCTTGTTATATTCACGCTGTGTGATTTTTCGCTTAAGCTCAGGAAAATCATCAAGCTCTCCGCAGGGAGTATACTGTGCCATAAGCGAAATATATGTATCAGGCAGATTTTCTTTTATCCATTTAAGTATTTCAATTGATGAATTTGTATTCTGCGGTAAAATCAGATGGCGTACAATAAGACCGCTTTGCATAATTCCGTCAATGTCAAATTCATCATTAACCTGACGACGCATTTCCGAAATAGCTTCAGATGCAATTTCAAAATAATCATCAGCCTTTGAATACCTCAGCGACTTATCACTCCTTATGTATTTCAAATCAGGCAGATAAATATCAATTAAACCATCAAGCTTTTTGATTGTGTCAACATTTTCATAACCACTGCTGTTATAAACAATCGGAACAGGGCTTTGCCATCCTGACAGCACATCAACCAGACGTTCTGCATAATGGGTAGGATTAACAAGATTAATGTTATTAGCACCCTGAGCAATAAGCTCTTCAAATATTTCAATCAGCCTGCTGTCACTGATTTCGACTCCCCTGTTTTCTCTGCTGATTTCAAAATTCTGACAGTAAACACACCTTAAATTGCATCCGCTGAAAAATACTGTTCCGCTGCCATTAGCACCGCTGATACAAGGCTCCTCCCAATAGTGGAGAGCCGCTCTTGCAACACGGAATTTATCAGGACTCAGACAAAAGCCGACAGAGCTATTTCTGTCAACATTACATTTTCTCGGACATGATGAACATATCATAATAACGCTTTATAAATATCTCCCTTTTTAAATGGTGTCTGTGCAGCTGTTTCTTTAGCTGCATTGTTAACAGACATTCCCTTATCAACAAGTGCTTTTGCCATTTTCACGGCATCCTCAAGAGTTATTTCATCAGCCTGTTCTTCGCTTCTGCCTGCAATTATAAGAACAATCTCACCTTTTATACCGCCGTCGGCATATAACTCAGAAGCCTCCTTAAGCGTTGTTTTTATAACCTGCTCGTGAATTTTTGTTATTTCTCGCACAATAGCAAGCTCTCTGTCACCTAATGTATTATATAAATCCTTTAAGGTATTTGACAGCTTGTGTGGTGCTTCATAAAAAATCAACGTGCGTTTTTCATCCTTGATTTCCTCTAAATGCTCACGTCTTGATTTCTTATTTACAGACAGAAAGCCCTCAAATGTAAAACGTCCGCTGGGCATACCTGATATGGCAAGTGCTGTTGCAAACGCTGTCGGACCGGGCACTGACTCAACCTCAATGCCCGTCTGATGACAAAGCTTAACCAAATCCTCACCTGGGTCACTGATAGCAGGCATACCTGCATCTGTAACAATGGCACAGCTTTCACCGCCTGCAATACGTGCACATATGATTTCACCGCGTTCACGTTTATTATGCTCGAAATATGAAACCATTTCTTTCTTTATATTAAAATGTGTCAGCAGCTTTTTTGTTACTCTTGTATCCTCTGCCGCAATAAAATCAACACTGTCAAGCACTTCAACAGCTCTTGGTGAAAGGTCGCCAAGATTTCCGATAGGAGTGCCGACTACATATAGCTTACCGCTCATTTATCATACCCGTCAGCATAAGAGCCATAGATTTCAAGCATTTCATCAGTGAATTTTCCGTTGTCCTTTTTTATAACAAGCTGCGGTTCAACCCTTAAAAACGGCTTTGCGCCCTTTTGCCCCTGCACTAAAAACAGAAACGGCTGCTCCCCTGCCTTGTCCTGAACAAACCTCAAACGCTTTGGCTCAAGCTTATACCTTCTCATAATTTCAAGTGTGTCCACCAGCCTTTCAGGGCGGTGGCACATACAGAATCTGCCGCTGTATTTCAGCAGATATGCTCCTGCCTTAACAGCATCCTCAATATTACAGCAAACCTCGTGACGTGCAATCCTTGCACTTTCACCCAAGGATTCAATTCCTGTACCTATAGGCTTATACGGCGGATTCATTGTAACAAGAGAAAACTCCTCAGCCTTAAAGACTTTATTAATTTCTCTCAAATCACAGTTATATGCCTTTATTCTGTCAGATAAATTGTTGATATCTATAGAATGACTGACCTGTTCAAAGGCATTCTGCTGAATATCCAGACAGTATACATTATTTATTTTACTGTCCCTCAGCCATAGAAACGGAATAATTCCGCAGCCTGTCCCCATATCAAGGGCTTTATCTCTTGCTTTTATTTTTGCAAAGTGGGACAAAATAACCGCATCCGTTCCAAAGGTATGCTCTGCTGAAACAGCTAATTTAATTTCATCACTTAATCTTTCATAATTATACATATGTTTATTATATCAAATAGAAATGCCCATATCAAGCAGTATATATAAAAAAAGAATGGCATTCAGCCATTCTTTTAATGATTATATGATTACTGTTTTGCACCGTTGTCAAACATTTCAAGAGCCTTAACAGAAACTGCAAAGCAGTCAGCAAGACCGTCAAGATTCATATTGTCATATGTATCACGACGTGTATGGTAATAATCCTCTAACTTATGGTTAAGACCTGTAATACCTGTTGAACGGAAGCCTGCCTGAGCAAATGCAGCGTTATCTGTTGCACCGCCGAGTGGTGGCACCCAGCCCTTAATACAATGAACATTAAGCTCACTTGCTGCCTCCATAAACAAATCAGAAACATCCTTGTCAGCCTT
>DBFOUY010000140.1:0-2979 GCA_048365975.1 Eubacterium sp. | reverse complement strand
TCTTCCCCTTGTTTTCTTTAAGATGACGAAGGGTTAATTTATTAACGATATTCACCCATTCTCACCTCATCCCTTGTAATTTTGCCGTCCTCAATAGAAATAACTCTGTCGGCTGCCAGTGCAATTTTTTCATCGTGTGTAATGATAATAACAGTCTGCTTCTGCTCCTTATTGAATTTTCTCAAAAGTGCAATAATTTCTCTGCTGTTTTCACTGTCAAGATTACCTGTCGGCTCATCAGCCAGAAGAAGTGCAGGATTATTAACAAGTGCCCTGCCGATTGAAACTCTCTGCTGCTGACCGCCTGAAAGCTGACTTGGCAGATGTGTAAGCCTTTTTGAAAGACCGAGCTTTTCAATCAGACTGTCGGTAATTCTTTTATCAGGCTTTCTGCCGTCAAGAAGAAGCGGAAGTGTTAAATTTTCCTCAACAGTCAGAATAGGAATTAAATTATAAAACTGATAAATAAGTCCGATCTGTCTGCGTCTGAAAATAGCAAGTGCTGTTTCATTAAGAGTTGATATATCAGTATTATTGATTATAACCTGACCGCTTGTAGGAGTATCAACACCGCCGAGAATGTGCAGCATTGTTGACTTGCCTGATCCTGACGGACCGATGATTGCCACAAACTCACCCTGCTCAACACTGAATGATACATTGTCAAGGGCTTTGACCATTGTGTCACCCTTTCCGTAAGTTTTAGATAAATTTTTAACTTCAAGAATTTTCATATTGAATTTATCTCCTTTCGTTATTCACATAATAAAGAGTAACCGCTTATGTGGTTTCCCTTTCTGTCTATCATTCTAATTTGTCAACCTTACAGATGTGTGACTTTAAAATTACAATTTTGTCACTTACATAATAGCACAAAAAGTCAAGCATTTCATTATCATCAATGCTATAATTAACAAGCAAGGAAAATTTTGCTTGCAAAAATCAATTTACTGTGTTATGCTGAGCTTATTACAAATTCAAATGTACAGGAGGTGAACATATTATGACAAATAAACTTACTTATTCAATGGTACATCCACATATGCCCCAGCAGAGAAAATACTGTTCAAAATATCAATTTGCCGAAAATGTTCACCCACATACTGTGTGAACGTTTAACTTGTACTATTCTGACTCGGCAGATTGCCGGGTCTTTTTTTATTCTTTTACAAATGAGGTGACATAATGAGAATTGTTAATCTTAAGGACCACAAAAAGGTTCCTGTTTTAAAAAACATAAAATACGCAGTGAAAATGATTTGGCAGGCAGATAAAATGCTGCTTTCAGGCTACATACTCGGCAGAGCCGCTGAAAACATTTTTTCTCTGTTTATTCAGAACATCCTGTTTTTAAAGGTGCTTTTAACTGCCATTGACGGAGAACGTGATTTTAAGGTATATGTTAAATACCTTGTAATGTTTTTAATTGCATCAGTTATTACCAAGGCTATCAGCTGGACAGGTAATTATCTGCATCAGTACTCAACCAAAAGGGTGCTCCAAAGGCTTAACAACAAAGTATTTGACAAGGCAGGTCAGCTTGACATAAGCTGCTATGAGGACCCTGAGTTTTATGACAAATACCAGCGTGCAACCCTTGTTCTTCAATACGGATATTTCGATATACTGTGCTACGATATAGCATATGTTATCGGCTGCCTGCTTTCATTTGCCTTTGTTGTTGCAACTGTTACGGCAATTGACCCTATGTATCTGCTGTTCCTTTTGCCCATAGTATTTGTTTTTGCTATTGAAATATCAAAAAGCAGATGCGTTTATGAGCGTGACCTGCAGATGACTACAAACAACAGAATAAAGGCTTATATTCAGAGAACTGTATTTTTAAAGGACTTTTCAAAGGATATGAGAACATCAAATATTTTTTCCGTTGTTATGAAGCGCTTTGACAAAGCAATAAAATCAAATATTGAAATACTGAAAAAATACGGTGTTAAGCTTTTTCTTTACAGTATGGCAAGCTCGCTTTTCAGTGAATTTATACCTATTATAGGTACATATGCCCTTGCAGGCTACCAGTTCATTCACACAGATAAAATGACAATATCAGGCTTTTCGGTTGTGCTGTCATCAATCAATTCTGTTAGAAATGCCACTATGGATATTGCAGAATGCTTTGATGAGCTAAGTCAGATGGCTCTTTATTTTCAGAATTTAAAGGACTTTTTTGAATATGAGCCGAAAATAATCTCAGGCACAAAAAAGGCTGACGACTTTGAAAGCCTTGAGCTTAAAAATGTGTCCTTTAAATATCCGAGTGCAAGTGAAAATTCAATAAGCAATCTCAGCTTTAAAATCAACAAAGGTGACACCACAGCGGTGGTAGGTATTAATGGTGCAGGCAAGTCCACACTCGTTAAGCTACTACTGAGATTTTACGATGTTACCGAGGGCGAGATATTATATAATGGTATAAACATTAAGGAATATGACATTGACTCACTGAGAGATAAATTTGCAACTGTTTTTCAGGACTATAAAAACTTTGCTATCTCTGTTTTTGAAAATGTAATGTGCCACAGATGTGATGAGGAAGACAAGGAAATTGCCAGAAAGGCTTTAATTCAAAGCGGTGTATGGGATAAAATCAACTCATTTGCCGACGGTGGCGACACATTATTAACACGTGAATTTGACGAAAACGGAGCAGGACTTTCAGGCGGTGAAAATCAGAAGGTTTCAACCGCAAGACTGTTTGCCAAGGATTTTGACATTGCTATTCTTGACGAGCCAAGCTCTGCCCTTGACCCTATTGCTGAATATAAAATGTATGAAAATCTGATTTCAGCCACAAAAAATAAAACTGTAATCTACATATCGCACAGGCTTTCAAGTGCTGTTTTGTCAGACAATATTTATGTTTTAAGCGGCGGACGGCTTATTGAAAGCGGCAATCATAATGAGCTTATGGCACAGCAGGGTGAATATGCAAAGATGTTTAACCTGCAATCAAAAAGCTAC
>DBFOUY010000139.1:0-9906 GCA_048365975.1 Eubacterium sp. | reverse complement strand
GCATTTCAAGGTAAATTGCTTTAGGACTGCAGGAATACTGTCTGCCCATATACGCCTCAAACAGAACAGTTTTACTGTCAACGCTGTCAAATAAATAGTGTGGTAAATATTTCAGTCGGTTGATGAAAATAACTATTTTTCTCATCAACAGCATAATGAAATGATGCTTTTTTGCGAAATTTAAAATTTTAGTTTTCATAATATCTGAACTCCAGAACAACTTTAAATTTAATTATATCATTATACAATATAAAAATAAAGCACTTAAAGGAAGAAAAACGGTAAAGATTTCAAATGAAATCTTTACCGTTTGCTTTAAATAATATTAATTATTTCTCAGCGTACTTATCCTCGCCGTTCCAGCTGTACATAGCACGGATGCCTTCGCCGACTTCCTCAAGCTGATGCTCAGCCTCAAGAGCTCTCTTAGCCTTGAAGTGTGCCCAGCCGTTGTTGCTCTCAGTGATGAACTTAGAAGCGAATGTACCGTCCTGAATTTCCTCAAGAACCTTCTTCATTTCCTTCTTAGTTTCATCAGTAATAAGTCTTTTACCTGTTTCGTAGTCACCAAACTCAGCAGTATTTGAAATTGAATATCTCATCTTAGCAAAACCACCGTTGTAGATAAGGTCAACAATAAGCTTCATCTCGTGGATACACTCAAAGTAAGCATTTCTTGGGTCATAACCAGCCTCAACAAGTGTTTCAAAGCCTGCCTTCATAAGAGCTGTAACACCGCCGCAAAGAACAGCCTGCTCACCGAAAAGGTCAGTTTCTGTTTCGCACTTGAAGGTTGTTTCAAGAATAGCAGCACGAGCGCCGCCTACACCTGCACCATAAGCAAGTGCTGTGTCAAGGCAGTGACCTGTAGCATCCTGATAAACTGCAACAAGACAAGGTACACCTTTGCCCTCTTTATACTCTGAACGTACAGTATGACCAGGTCCCTTAGGAGCAATCATAAATACATCAACGAATGATGGAGGTACGATCTGCTTGAAGTGAATGTTAAAGCCGTGAGCAAATGCAAGAGCCTTGCCCTCTGTAAGATTTGGTTCAATGTCACTCTTATAGATTGCAGCCTGCTTCTCGTCAGGTGTAAGAATCATAATAACATCTGCTGCCTTTGTTGCCTCAGCAGTTGTCATAACCTTAAGACCAAGTTCCTCAACATGCTTCCATGACTTTGAGCCCTCATAAAGACCAACGATTACATCTACACCGCTCTCGTGCAGGTTAAGTGCATGAGCGTGACCCTGTGAGCCAAAACCGATAATAGCTACTGTTTTGCCTGAAAGTACATCAAGGTTACAGTCTGATTCATAAAAAATCTTTGCTTCTGCCATTTTAATTTCCTCCGTAAATAAAAAATATATTTTTACAACCCTGTTGTCTGTCAACCTGATTGTATTTTTAACAATTTTCATTATATAGCGTTAGTTGTCTAATGTCAATAGTGAATTTAATTATTTTTTTTAAGCATTTCGATTGCGTGGATTATATGAAGTCTCATTGCGGTGCGTGCACCATCAGGATTTCTCTTTTTAAGAAACTCCATAATAAGGCGGTCGTCCTTCATATTATCCTCGCTGACATCCTGATCCTTTGTCAGTACAATAACACCTTTTTTTATTGCATTGAAGATTATAGGTATAAACTGTTTAACAAATGCATTGTGGGTAGCATTTGCAATGCTTTCGTGGAATTTCTGTTCCTCAAAGGTGCGATCCTCACCGCTGAGAATTTTCTTTTCAATCTCCTCGCCATAATAGCATATTATGTCTATTTCCTCGTCTGTCGCACGCTGGGCTGCAAGGTAAGCACAGTCAGGCTCAAACATCAGACGCATCTCAAACAAATCATCAAGTCCTGATGATATATCATTAATTTCACTGTAATCAACAATAGTATTTGCTGTCACAAAGGTGCCCTTACCGCGGCGGATTTCAAGCAGTCCGCTGGTTGTAAGAATTTTTATTGCCTCTCTCAGCGTTGAGCGGCTGACACCCAGTTCTGCCGATAGCTCAACCTCATTAGGAAGCTTGTCACCAACGGAAAATCTGCTTTCATTTTCTATCATTTCAACTATACGCTCGGCAGTATTGTCTGCAAGCTTACTCATAGTATCACCTCTTTTCATCAATAATAGCACAGGTGCAATCAAAATGTCAATAGGTTGTCTGACATCATACAATATATATTTTGCCTTTTTCTTATTAAAAACATTAATATTTTTCACAAAATGCGGATTAACTGCTTGTAAAATGAAATATAATGTTTTATTATATATAATATGGAGTAATATAAGCTTTTTAAATAAATTGAGTCTGGAAGCGAAGAATATGAATAAAATAACAAAAATTAAATATTATATGGAAGCACTGTGTGTATATGACCTTTGGGACGATGAAATTTACACAGGACTTTTTGAACTGCTTAACAGTGCCGAGGAATATATAATAGGAGCATACAGCAGCTTTTACAGGCTTGTTTTAAGTGCAGGCTCTGTTAAAGAGCATATATCAAAATGTATTCTGACTAATGATAATCTTTTTACAAAGGCTGCATGCGGAGGCTTTGCTGATGGAATAATTATTGAGGCTGCAAAATCCGACCTTTCAAAGTTAGAGGAAATCGCATGTATAACTGCTGATGATATAATAGACAGTATTGAAAATGATGAAATCAGAGAAATTCTTAATACACTGCCTAAATTTGAGAGCGGTGTTGCAGTAAGCCCTCTTGATACCGACTGGAAGAACAAGGTTTATGATTTAATTGAATACCACAGAATAAACGGCTATGGCAAATTTGCAAAGCATATTGCCTTCACATGGCGAAATGGTGAGCTGTGCCCTGTAATCTCAATTGACCCGATAACACTCAGTGATCTTAAAAATTACGAGGTGCAAAGGCAGAAGGTTATTGATAACACAGAAAGCTTTGTTACAGGTCACCCTGCAAACAACGTTCTTCTTTATGGTGACAGAGGAACAGGCAAAAGCTCAACTGTCCATGCTCTGTTAAACGAATACCACAACCGTGGATTAAGAATGATTGAAATACCAAAAAGTACTGTAAGCGAGCTTACACTTATTCGTGAGGCAATAGCAGATGCACCGCTGAAATTCATTATATATATTGACGACTTAAGCTTTGATTCCAACGACAGCTCTTTCAGCGAGCTTAAGGCTGCACTTGAAGGCTCACTTTCAGGCAAGCAGGCTAATACACTCATTTATGCCACATCAAACAGACGTCACCTTATTAAGGAAAGCTTCAGTGACAGACAGAATGAAATGAATCTTAATGACATTATGCAGGAGCAGTTAAGTCTTTCAGACCGCTTCGGACTGTCAATCACATTTATAAACCCTAACAAAGCTGAATATCTTGACATTGTCAAAAAGATTGCAGCAGACAGAAAGCTCAATGCTGACGAGGAAAAGCTCTGCTTTAAGGCTGAACAATGGGCAACACGCCGTGGCGGAAGATCGCCGAGATGTGCAAAGCAGTTTATTGATTTTGCTGAAAGCTGCATAAACAGGGGCATAGACTGGTAAAAAAACATTAATCAGAAATTTATAATCTGTTAAAAATTTTCAAAAATTGTTAACCAAAACAACAAAAAAACATCAATTTGTCGTGATATGATGTTATCACACTGAAAAGGAGAAAATGAAATGAGCACAAAAATACTTGTTGTAGATGATGATAAAAACATATGCGAGCTTTTAAAGCTGTACTTAGAGAATGACGGCTACACCGTTTATGTTGCAAATGACGGTCAGGCAGCAGTCAACACCTTTCAGGCAAAGTCACCTGAACTGGTACTGCTTGACATTATGCTGCCTAAAATGGACGGTTGGCAGGTTTGCAGGGAAATAAGAAAGGTTTCCTCTGCTCCGATTATTATGCTTACAGCAAAGGGTGAGACCTTTGACAAGGTGCTTGGTCTTGAGCTTGGTGCAGACGACTATGTTACCAAACCATTTGACGCCAAGGAGGTTATGGCAAGAGTCAAGGCTGTTCTTAGAAGAACAAACGGCACTCCCGCTGAAGAAAGCAGCTCAAAAAAGGTTGTAACCTATGATAACCTTGAAATCAATATTGTAAACTACGAACTCAAAGTAAAGGGCGAGGCAATTGATACTCCCCCTAAAGAGCTTGAGCTTATTTATCACTTTGCTTCAAATCCTAACAGAGTTTACACACGTGACCAGCTTCTTGATGAGGTATGGGGCTTTGATTACTATGGTGATTCACGAACTGTTGACGTTCACGTTAAAAGACTTCGTGAAAAGCTTGAGGGTGTATCAGACAAATGGTCACTCAAAACCGTATGGGGTGTAGGCTACAAATTTGAAACAAAGGACTAATATAAATGCTGTTTAATGAAAAAACTAACGGCAGACATATAAAGAATAATATTTTTGCTAAGTATTTTGTTCTTTTTGCAACAATCTTTCTTGTAGTTATCGGCGCACTTGGATTTACTCTTACTATCCTCGTTAATGTTTACACCCAGAATGAAAACACCAAGCTTCTGAGAGAAAACGTTGAATCCATTGTGGACAGTGTTTCTGCAACTATGATTGATCAGGATATGAATAACCGATACTCAATAGAAAAGGTTATGATATGCAACACCCTTGATATTGTATGCAGCTCTATTGATGCCGATATATTTGTATGTGACAACGAGGGCAATATAATAATGTGCAGAGAAAAGGGCAATGACACACCATATCTCGGCAGACTTCCCATATGCACATACCATAACAGCTTTACTGTTGACAGTGCTATGCTTAAGGGTGCTTTTGAAGGGAGCTTTGTCGGCAAGGTAAAGGTTAACAGCACAATGTCATATGTTGTGGGAAAACCGGTATACTATAATGATGCCGACGGCAGACAGCAGATAATAGGCACCGTTTTCGGCACAACACCCACAACTGCCGATTCTCTTACAACGTCTGTTATAAAAATGTTTATGCTCAGTGCACTTGTCTGTCTTGCTGTTGCCTTTATTGCAATATGGAAGCTTACCAAAAACTTTGTCAAGCCGCTGCGTCAGATGAGCACCGCAGCAAAGAAATTTGCAATCGGCGATTTTTCTTACCGTGTAAAAATCACAAGTGATGACGAGCTGTCAGATTTAGGCAGGGCATTCAATGATATGGCGGATTCACTTGATGCCCTTGAATCATCAAGACGAAGCTTTGTGTCAAACGTATCTCACGAGCTTAGAACACCTATGACATCTATAGGCGGATTTATCGACGGAATACTTGACGGTACTATACCGAGAGATAAGCAGGACTATTATCTTAATATTGTCAGCGGCGAAATACGACGTCTTTCACGGCTTGTTGTTGCTATGCTTAATATGAGCAAAATCGAGTCAGGCAGCTTTGAAATGAAGCCGTCAAACTATGACATCAGCGACCAGATTATTCATATTCTTTTGACCTTTGAGCAGAAAATTGAAGAAAAGAATATTGAAATACAGGGTCTTGAGGATTTAACACCAACCTACATTGTGGCAGATACCGATATGATTTATCAGGTAATCTACAACATCTTTGATAACGCTGTTAAATTTACAAATGACGGCGGATATATAAGAGTAACAATGCAGGACCTGAATGACAAAATAGAGGTTCATATCAAAAACAGCGGCATCGGTATTCAGAGTGACGAGCTGCCAAAGGTGTTTGAAAGATTTTATAAGGTTGATAAGTCAAGGAGTCTTGATGCCAAAGGAGCAGGACTCGGACTTTATATAGTTAAAATGATGGTGGAAATGCACGGCGGCAAAATTCGTGCACAGAGTGATGATGAAACCTCTGCCGAATTTATATTCACACTGCCTAAAACCTACAGCCCCATCTATAAAAAGGAGATAAAGAAATAATGGAAGACTTTGAAAACAAAAATAATAACTCCGAAAGCAAAGCAAGACCGGAGTATTATAACCCATCGACTGACAACAGCAGTCAGCCGACAGGTGCAACAGAAAACAGCAGTAATTACTATACACCTCCGAAAAACGATAAGTCGCCTTTTGAAAATACAACCTATCATTATTCATACACAAATCAGAACAATGGTACAGGCAATTCAAATGCAGCTAATCAGAACACAAGCTACTATACTCCACCGAACAGCAGCTATCAGAATCAAAGCTTTAATCAGCAAAGCAATGACAATAACAACAAACCGCCCAAAAAGAGCAAAGCCGGCATAATTATACTGATAGTGCTTGCAGTTTGTCTTGTTATTGCAGGTGTTGCACTTGCTGTAAGTGCAATAACAGGAAACATCGGTAGCTCAGATGATAATAAAAATAACACAAACCAGTCACAGTCTGTTGAGGATAAAAAGCTCAGCGACAGTGAAGATGTTCCTATGAAGGATAAGGACAACAACTACACTGTTGCAGGCGTTGCTAAAAATTCAATTGATTCCTGCGTAGGCATCACTGTATATTCAAAAAACGCAGATGCTTACAACCACTTCTTCGGCTACGGTCAGAATAACAACCAAAACAGCGAGCCGTCAAAATCAGGTGAAGGCTCAGGCGTTCTTATGAGCGAAAGTGGTGGCAAAACCTATATTTTAACCTGTGCTCACGTTATAAGCGACGGTGACAGCTTTAAGGTAACACTTAATGATGACACTGAGCTTGATGCAACAATGGTCGGCTTTGACGCACAGACAGACATCGGCGTTCTTGCTGTTGACAAAACAGGCTTGAAAATAGCAGATTTCGCCGACAGCGAAAATCTTGTTGTAGGCGAGCAGGTTGTTGCAATCGGCTGCCCCGGCGGTCTTGAATTTAAAAACTCAATAACAAGCGGTTATATTTCAGCACTCGCAAGACCTGTTTCATCATCAATCGGATATGATACAGAATGTATTCAGACAGATGCCGCTATCAACCCCGGCAACAGCGGTGGTGCATTATTCAATATGCAGGGTCAGGTTATCGGCATTAACTCATCAAAAATTGCCTCAACTGAATATGAGGGTATGGGCTTTGCCGTGCCGTCAAAGACTGCTGTTGACACAGCAAACAGCTTAATCAAGGTTGGCTATGTTGAGGGCAGAGCAAAAATCGGTATAACCTATTCACCGATTACAAGCTTTAATAATTCAAATGCAATTATTCAGGCTCTTGCTGAGCAGGGCTTTAAGGATGCACAGGGTACAATGGTTATCAGCGAAATCAGCAGTGACTCTGATCTTGCATCAAAGGGTATTCAGCAGTATGATATGATTGTTGCAATTAACGGCGAAACACTGACATCAACAGATATTATGACATCTGTTCTTGCAGATTCAAAACCAGGTGACACAGTTAAGCTGACAATTGCAAGAGTAGAAAACAATGAAATAAAAACAAAAGAAATTGATTGCAAGCTGATTGAATCAAAAGGTTAAATCAGCAGAATAATTACCTAAAAAATATAGCTGACTGTGTTATGCAGTCAGCTATATTTTTACATTTATTTTGAAACAACCTTTTTCTGCCAGCTTTTTTTGCCGCAGCAAGGGCATTTCATATATCTTGTTCTGCCTGTATGCATTGCAAACAAAACATTGTTATACGATGGAATATATTTATGATGACATTCTCCGCATTCATAATAGCCTGCAAGCTGTTCAATTTTCAAAGCATTTGCTATTCCCACAATAAATATTAACGCACCTATGGCAATAAGTGCAAGCCTTGTTGCCGCAGTCATCTGAACAAATGATGCAGTAAACACAAGAGTAATAAACGCCACAGTGGAAATAAGACCTATTATGATTTCCACTCTGAGCAATCTTCTGTCGCTTTCTTCCTTCGCCTTCTGAACGGCAATCAGATTTTCTTCAGATTTCAAATTATAATTCTCCATATTCAATCGCTCCCCACACAATAATTCATTAACTGTAATACCCAGCTCACCGCAAAGCTCAAGCATTATTGACGAATCAGGCATACCCCTGCCTGTTTCCCACTTAGAAACTGCTCGGTCGGTAATATTAAGCTTCTCTGCAAGCTGAGCCTGAGTCATATTCTTTTCCTTACGGCATTCCGAAATAAATTTGCCGATTTTAATCTGATTCATAAGACACCTCCCTCCTTCAATATTATTGTAGTAATATATTTTGCAACAGTAAACATACTAACCGTAGAGTATCTGATTTTTATATAAAAAACAAAAAGCTGATTGAGGACTACCCCAAAATCAGCTTTTATTTTTTGAGTTTTTAATTCTTTTTATTCTGTCAACAATCAGCTTTGAAACAACGCCCATAAGCAAGCCAGTAATAAGACCTGCCACAAGAAGCACAGGCAGGTAATATGCAATTCTGACAGTTTCCATAACAATTGCCGCAACAATTATCTGCCCTATGTTATGGCTTATTCCGCCCAGCATACTGACACCGATTATGGAAAGCTTTGTTTTCTTAGCAAGGTACATTACCGCAAAGCTCAGCACACCGCCGCAAAGACTGTATGCAAGGCTGTAGAGATTACCGAAGGTCATACCTGCAAGAAGAACTCTGAGCACTGCTATTGCAAATGCCTCTCTCGGCTTCATTGTGTAGAGTGCCACAACCACAACAAGGTTTGCAAGCCCCAGTTTAACACCGGGTATACCGATATTAAAAGGTATCAGGCTTTCAAGATAGCTGAAGGTAAAGGCAAGTGCCACCATCATACCGAAAAAAGCAACATTTTTAACTTTATTATTTTTCATAATTTAAGCAACCGCATCTATCTCGTTGTCATTTGATTTATCATTAATAACGGTAACTACCACCTTATGCGGAAGGCAGATAATTGATTCTCCCGTTTTATTAATGGGCTTATGATTTGCACAGATTCCGTCAGGGCAGTCAGCCTGTGTCACAACAACACTGCCGTCAGAAATCACGAGCGTATTAGTTCCATTATCGGTTTTGATTTCATAAGATATGTCTTCATTTAATGAAAAGGTTTCAGTAACGGTTCCGTCAACCTCAATCTGCACATAATCACCGCTGCCGCTGTTAAAAACATAAAGGCAAAGAAACAATACTGCCGCAACTGCCGCAACTGCACCTATCAGAATAAAATCCGCCTTTTTCATTACTCGGCAGCCTCAATCAGATTTGCACCGCCGAGGAAATCAACTGCGTTGTTAACACCATTAATTACAGCCTCTGATGAAATTGTTGACCTTGCAATAACATCAATAGTTGAGCCCTTTGCAGTGTCAACAGATGATACTACAGGAAGAAGCCTGCCCTTGAACTGATTTTTAAAATTCTCACCCTGAATCTGTACACCGAGATATTCAGTTTCATTCTGATGAATAATTTCAACACCACACACAAGAGTACCGTCTGCTGATACAGTAGTAGTCATTTCAATAGGCTCCTCCTGATTATAACCGACAGTTTCACCTGTCACAATATAAGCAACAACATTACCGCTTGCATCGAGAGCTTTTTCTACAGCACTTACATTAAATGTTTTTGTATCATAGCCTGAAATATCAAGTGCCTCAGTTGATGCAATAGTAAATCCCGGCTCGTGATGCTCATTGTACTTTTTATTCGCCATATCGTCAATAGCCTTTGAGCCGAAGATAACACCTGCAGACAAAACAATCATTACTACAAGTGAGATTAACCATTTCATTGATTTAGGATTAAAATGTGCCTTACTGTTCATAGTGCCTACTCCTTAAAAATTAATCATTAAACATATATTTCTCAAAGCCTGAGCTGAAGGATTTATTATATTCCTTATCAACCCAGACAGCCTCTACACCGTCAAGACTCTCCACAAGCTTTTTACCATCATCAATCGGCATATTAAACAGAGTTGTAGAAAGTGCATCACCAAGTGCCGAATCATTGCCAGAT
>DBFOUY010000138.1:0-4368 GCA_048365975.1 Eubacterium sp. | reverse complement strand
GAGGCTATGCTCGAAAATGAGCATTTAGGAGTGGATTTTAATGAGAATTGTTGATTTGCTGAAAAGAGATGCTATAAGCCTTAACACCTCTGTATCAACAAAATCCGAAGCAATCAACAGCCTTATTGCTCTGCACAAAAAGGCAGGCAATCTGGCAAATTCAGGCGTATTTAAGGATGCCATACTTGCAAGAGAAAATCAGGGAACAACTGCAATCGGTGACGGAATAGCAGTGCCGCACGCTAAAAGCGACAGTGTGAAAAGGGCAGGACTTGCTGCTATCACAGCACCAAAGGGCATTGATTATGACGCACCTGACGGCAAACCGACAGATATACTTTTTATGATAGCTGCACCCCTTGATGGTGATCTGCACCTTGAAATTTTGTCAAGACTAATGGTTATGCTTATGGAACCTGAATTTTGCAGCAGTTTAAGAGATGCAAAAACATCAGATGAATTTTTAGAAATTATTGATAAAAAAGAAAAGGAAAAATACCCTGACAACCCGAAATTTGAAGTAGTTCAAAAAAGCGGATACCGCATTCTGGCAGTAACCGCCTGCCCCACAGGTATTGCCCACACATATATGGCTGCCGAAGCACTTGAAAAGGCAGGCGAAAAATTAGGCTATTCTGTAAAGGCAGAAACAAACGGATCAGGCGGAGTAAAGAATGTTCTGACAAAAAAGGAAATTGAGGAATGCGACGGCATTATTATTGCCGCAGATAAAAATGTTGAAATGTCACGCTTCAACGGCAAGCCTGTAATAAAAACAACTGTTTCAAACGGAATTAATAAGCCTGAAGAGCTTATTCAGCGTATTATTGACGGAAACGCTAAAATTTATAATGACAGCAATCACGCAGATAAAAGCGAATATGATGACAGCGAAAGCTTTGGACATATGATATATAAGCACCTCATGAATGGTGTATCTCATATGCTGCCCTTTGTTGTTGGCGGTGGTGTACTGATTGCTCTTGGTTTTCTGATTGACACCTTTGCAGGCAATGCAGATGCAGGCGGCGACTTCGGCTCAACAAATCCTGTTGCGGCGGTTGTGTTCTGGATAGGCAAGGCGGCATTTGCATTTATGCTACCTATTCTTGCAGGATATATTGCACAGTCCATTGCAGACCGACCCGGTCTTTTGCCCGGTATCGTGGGCGGTTATCTTGCAACAACAGGTGCTACGCTGACATCACCCACAGGCAACGACAGTGCCGTATCAGGCTTTTTAGGTGCACTTTTTGCAGGCTTTGCGGCAGGTATAATTGTTCTTATTCTGAAAAAAGCATTTGGCTGGCTTCCAAAATCTATGGACGGAATAAAGCCTGTTTTCATATTCCCACTGCTTGGCACACTGCTTATCGGCATTGTTATGCTTACAATAAATCCTATAATCGGTGTACTCAACAATGGCTTATCAAACGGACTAACTAATCTTGGAGGAACAAGCAAAATACTGCTTTCAATAGTTCTTGCTGCAATGATGGCAATTGATATGGGCGGACCATTCAACAAGGCAGCATATGTTTTCGGCACAGCAGCTATTGCCGACGGAAACGGCTGGATTATGGCAGCTGTTATGATTGGCGGAATGATTCCCCCTATTGCAATTGCACTTTCAACAAGCTTCAACAAGAAAAAGTGGAATAACGAGGAGCTGAAAAATGGTCCTGTAAACTATCTTATGGGCTTGTGCTTTATTACAGAGGGTGCTATTCCCTACGCTGCGGCAGATCCGTTGAGAGTTATTCCCTCATGTATGGTTGGCTCAGCAGCTGCAGGTCTTGTGACAGCACTCTTCAACTGCTCATGCCCTGCACCCCACGGAGGTATATTTGTATTCCCTGTAGTTGACAATCCTTTAGGTTATATTGCGGCACTTGCCGCAGGCTCTGTCGCAGGTGCATTTATGCTGGCAATTCTCAAAAAAACAAAAAGAACAACTGATTAAGGTGAGCTTATGATTTCCAAGACAACAAAAATAACAAATGAAATGGGCTTTCATATGCGCCCTGCAAATGTTTTTGTAACAGCAATGACAAAGTATTCCTCAGATATTGAGCTTATTGTGGATAACAAAAGAATCAACGGAAAAAGTATAATGAACATTATGGCAGCAGGCATAAAATGCGGTACAGAAATAACTGTTGAGTGTAATGGTGCTGACGAGGGTGCAATGCTTGGTGCTGCAATCAGCCTGATTGAATCAGGATTTGGTGAGTAATATCGGAGGTAAATTATGCTTAATGGTATTGCCGCAAGCCAGGGCTACGGTATCGGCAAAGCGGTTATAATAAAAGATATTAATACCGATTACAGTAATGTTGAATACAGCGGTGAAGACAATGAAAAAGCACGACTTAAAAAAGCTGTTGATGACTTTAATACCGAAACACAGGAGCTTGCAGAAAAACTGAAAAAATCAGCAGGAGAAAAGGAAGCAGAAATATTAGAGGGTCACATTGTTATGCTCAGCGACCCATTTATGCTTTCACAAATTGAAGAAAGCATTTCATCAGGCTCAGTTGCAGAAAAAGCCGTTGATACCGTTTGTCAGATGTTTATTGATATGTTTTCATCAGCAGGTGATGAGCTGACAAGGCAAAGAGCAAGTGACATAAGGGATATACGAGATAATCTTCTTCAAAGGCTTTTGGGTGTTAAAACTGTTGACATCAGCTCTGTGCCGAAAGACTCTGTGCTTGTGGCAGAGGATTTAACACCATCAATGACAGGTAAGATTAATAAAGAAAACGTTACTGCAATTATAACAGAGGTTGGGGGAGTAACAAGCCACAGTGCCATACTTGCAAGAGCAATGGGAATACCTGCCGTGCTTTCTGTCATTGATGCCACACAGAATATTAAAAACGGAGAAACACTGATATGTGACGGCTTTAAAGGTAAGGTATTCACCAAACCAAGCGAAGCTGAAATAGAAGAATATACTGAAAAGCAAAAAGAATACCTTAATCAGAAGGAAGAATTGAAAGCCTTTATTGACAGAGAAACAATAACTAAAAACGATATTAAAAAGGCTGTTTACGGCAACATCGGCAAGCCTGAGGATGTGCAGAATATAGTGCACAACAGCGGTGAGGGTATAGGTCTTTTCAGAACAGAATTTTTATTTATGGATCGTGCAAATGAGCCTGATGAAGAAGAGCAGTTTGAGGCATACTCAACAGTAGCACGTGCAATGAACGGACGTGAGGTTATTATCCGCACTCTTGATATAGGCGGTGATAAGAATATACCATATCTTAATATTGAAAAAGAGGAAAACCCGTTTCTCGGTCACAGAGGTATTCGCTACTGCCTTGATAATAAGGAGCTTTTCAAAAAGCAGATAAGGGCAATACTTCGTGCAGCGGTATACGGTACAATTAAAATCATGCTCCCTCTTGTCACCTGCATTGACGAGGTAACAAAAACTAAAAAATTAATTTTTGAATGTGAATGCGAATTAACGGAATCAGGCACACCCTACCGCCCTGTTTCACTTGGAATTATGATTGAAACACCATCAGCTGTTTTAATTTCAGATTTGCTGGCGAAAGAGGTTGATTTCTTTTCAATTGGCACAAACGATTTGACAGGCTACACAATGGCAGTTGACAGAGGTAATTCAAGAGTCAGCAGTCTTTACGACACTTTTCAGCCGTCAGTACTCAGAGCAATTGAAATGACAATAAAAAGCGCAAAAAAAGAAGGTATACAGGTTGGTATGTGCGGTGAGGCAGCAGCAGACAGCCGCCTTATACCACTGCTGCTTGAATGGGGACTTGACGAATTTTCAGTCACACCAAGCAGTATTCTTAATACACGAAAGACAATCTGCGAAAATAATGCTTAAGCAATTTTGAAAAAACATCTAATTCGCGGAGCCAAAATAGTACCACAAAATAAAAAAACAACCCTGAGAAGTGCCTGTTTATGCACATTTCAGGGTTTTTCATCATTATTCCCACTCCACTGTTCCGGGAGGTTTGGAGGTTATGTCGTAGACAACGCGGTTGACGTGGTCGACCTCATTTGTGATTCGGTTTGAAACCGCTGCAAGAATATCATATGGTATTCTTGCCCAGTCTGCTGTCATAAAATCGTCTGTTGTTACTGCACGGATTGCCACAAGGTTATCATATGTTCTGTGGTCACCCATAACACCGACAGTATTTACTCCGGGCAGGACACAGAAAAACTGCGCGAGATTTTTTTCATAGCCGTTTTTTGCCATTTCATCACGAAGCACCCAGTCAGCATCCTGAAGCACCTTGATTTTTTCTGCAGTGATTTCGCCGATTATGCGAACACCAAGACCGGGACCGGGGAATGGCTGGCGCCATACAAGCTCTT
>DBFOUY010000137.1:0-10256 GCA_048365975.1 Eubacterium sp. | reverse complement strand
ATCCGGCAATTTAGCATCACCAAAGCGTTCGTCAATTTCGCAAAGCTGAATTTTGCCTGCGACTGCATTTGAATAGCTTTCAAAACTTGGTGTAGCTGATGTCATCAGGAACAAAGCCTTATTATACTTTGCTCTGAAATTTGCAACCTCTTTTGCACTGTATCTTGGGGTTCGTTCGCTCTTATAAGTGTTTTCCTGCTCCTCGTCCATAACTATAAGCCCAAGATTGTGAACAGGTGCAAAAACCGCACTGCGGGTACCAACAACAATTCTTGCAGCACCGCTGTCAATACGCTTGTATTCATCATTTCTTTCACCAAGTGATAAACCGCTGTGAATAACGGCAACCTTACTGCCGTATCTGTTATGAAAAATAGATGACACCTGTGAGGTCAATCCGATTTCAGGAACAAGAACAATAACGTCCCTGCCCTGCTCAATTACACGGTCAATCAGTTTCAGATAAACCTGTGTTTTACCGCAGCCTGTAACACCGAAAAGCAGACCATTGCCGCCGTCTTTATTAATCATTTTAAGAAAGGTCTGATAGGCGGTATTCTGTTTTTCTGACAACTCAATCTCTGAGCAATCAATATCTCTGTCAGAAACATTATATGGTGTTCTGTAGACCTGCTTGTCAAAAAAGGCTATTACTCCATACTTTTCAAGATTATGCAGAACACCCTTGCCGACCGAGCAGAATTCGCAAATTTCATCAACACCTGCAGTGCCTATATCAAAAAGCAGATTCACAACACTTCTCTGCTTAGATGTAAGCTTAGGCAAATCATTTTCATTTTGAATAATAAGCTCAGCCATCTTTGATGATTTGTCGCCTACCTTGCCGTATCCCCTTGGCAGCATCTGCTTCAGGCAGTCAAAGGTGGTGCAGAAGCATCTTTCTTTAAGCCAGAGAGCAAGTGATACCATCTCTTCGCTCAGAAGAGGTGCATTTGATACAACAGAATTAATTTCCTTAAGCTTTGAATTGATTGCTGTATATAATTTTACAACTATTCCCTCACGCAGTCTGTTACCATTACCAAATGGCACCTTAACCATCATACCGACTTTAACAGACTTTTCAAGCTTTTCGGGAACATAGTAATCATAATCACTGTCGATGTTAAAAAAAGCCTTTTCAACAGCAACAGCAGCAATAAGCCTGTTCATTATTTTGACTTGATTTCATCAGGCTCATCAATAACATACTTTCCATCAAGTATTTCATCAATAGCTGTTGAAACAGTTTTTACATCAACATGCTCTTCTCTTGCAATAGCTTCATCACGAATTTCTCTTGCTCTTTTTGCTGTGCCTACAACAAGGCTGTAGCGGCTGTTGCAGTTCTTTAATAATTTCTTCAAATCCGGATTAAACATAGTAATATCTCCTAACAATAATTCTAAATTTTAACCTCGCTTTTCAAGCTCGGTATTAAGTATTTTATTAATATTATCGACACACTCACTGAGGTCGTCGTTAATAATCTGATAATCATATTTATCTTTATATGAAAGCTCAACCATAGCAATATCAAGACGGCTTTTTATAATTTGTTCATCATCGCTGTCTCTGCTTCTCAGACGTTTTTCAAGCTCCTCTATACTCGGAGGCAAAAGAAAAATCGAAAGACATTCAGGATAAAGCTGTTTAATTTTTTCTGCACCATTAACATCAATTATCAGGAAGCATACCTTACCATCTCTGACAGCGTCATTAATACCGTGAACAGGTGTTCCGTAATAACAGCCGTTATAGTTATTGAACTCAAGAAGTCCGCCGCTATCAATCATATTTTTAAATTCAGCTTCACTGACAAAAAAATAATTTACACCATCAATCTCGCCCTCTCTGGGTTTTCTTGTTGTTGCTGAAACAGACTCAACAACATCATCCCTCAGCTTGCATATTTCTTTAAAAACAGTATCCTTGCCGCAGCCACTGGGTGCAGAGAACACAACAAGCATCCCTTTACTCATCAGAATCAACCTCCTTGCCAAGCTTAGCAGCTATCTGCTTTAAATCAAGATATGAAAGCACAACATTATCGCTGTCTGTAATAAAAACACTCTGAGTTTTTCTGCCATGTGTGGCATCAATCAGCGTACCATTCGCCTTACTTTCACGCACTATTTTCTTTACCGGTGCAGACTCCGGAGAAACGATTGTGACAATTCTGTCTGCATTTATAAGATTGCCAAATCCTATGTTAATTAAATTCATAATATTACTCTATATTCTGTATTTGCTCACGTATTTTTTCAATTTCGGCTTTCATATCAACAACCTTGCGGGCAATTTCAACATCATTGCATTTTGAGCCTATCGTATTTGTTTCACGATTAATTTCCTGAACAAGAAAATCCATCTTTCTACCCACAGCTTCATCACATTTCAGAAATTCCCTAAGCTGTTCAATATGCGAACGAAGCCTTACTGTTTCCTCTGCAACAGCTACCTTATCAGCATATATTGCGACCTCCTGAATAATTCTGCCCTCATCAAGTGAAACGTCACCTATTAACTCGTGAACTCTTTCAATCAGCTTGTCGTTATATTCCTTAACTGTCTGAGGTGAGCGTTCCTCAATGAAAGAAACAGTGTCAAGAATGAACTGTGAACGTGAAAAAACATCATTATACATTTTTTCACCTTCAACTGAACGCATCTCAATAAATTTATCAACAGCAGTTTCTGCAACAGATTTTACCAACTGCCATATTTTTTCTTCATCCTCTTCAGCTTTTTTCACAACAAGAACATCCTGAAAACGACTGATAACTGAAGCACCGAAATCCTCTTTTAAATCATATGATACTGCCAGCTCTCTCAAAGCCTTAACATACGCAGAAGCAAGCGTATTGTTAACTGCAACCTCAGCAGATTCGGTATTAAGCGCTTCAATTCCAACAAAGCATTCAATCTTGCCTCGTGAAACACGGCTGTTAATGTATGATTTTATCTTGTCATCAATAAAGCCGTATTGCCTCGGACAGCGAGAATAAAATTCAAAATATCTGTGATTAACAGATTTTAATTCAACGGTAATAACATACCCGTCAAGCTCAGCAACCGCTCTGCCAAAGCCGGTCATGGATTTAACCATAAAATACTACCTCCTTATAACAAACAATAAAATGATTTAACTGACTGATATTATATAATTTTTGAATTATAAGGTCAACAGTTTGTTAACAGTTTATTTACAATATTCATAATAATTTAAAAAAGCAGCAGGCTTTCGCCCACTGCTTTTAATTTAATTAATATTCAAGTGCATTTGCAGCATCAACATCAATGTCATCAAGAATGTCACCGCCGGGAATTTCCATATTACCGCTGGTAGTAACAACCGATGAACTGCTTAAGCTGAAATAATCAATTTCCAACTCAGGAGGTAAATATTTTTTTGTCATTTTCCGCACCTCCAATTTTATACGTTAAAGTAATCAGTTGTATTAATCTGATATACTTCACCATTAAACTCATAGTTGAATGAATATGTTACAAAGCACTGAATCTGATAAGGAGTTGCTGAGTATTTAGCATATGCAGTCTCACTCAATGACATATAGAACTGTCCTGAAACAGCCTTCTTTGAAGCAGGATACTTCTTCAAACTACCATCATCATTATTCAGTATACTCAAACCATAAGCTCTTATATCGTTTTCGTCAGCTCCGCTTGTTACACGGATGAATATCTTTCTTCCGCCAAGGTCAGCACCCTGCTTGTAAACAAATGGTGCCTTGTTGTCAAGCTTAAGCTTAAGATATTCATCAGCACTCATACCATTGTCAGTAGTGTTATTGAACTGATCAACCATTTCTGCTGTAAGCTCTGCACCATCAGCATAATACTTGTCACCATCAGTAGTAATTAAGGTATAAGCCTCATCAGCAATTGCAACGAAAGTATATGAGTTGCTGTAGCTTACAATCTGATATTTATTGTCTGCAGTCTTAACAGCCCAAGCGTAGAATTCAGAATTGTCTGCTGAAACTGTAACCTCTGAACCTGACTCAGCAGTATTTCCGCTGAGCTTTTTACCTGAAAGTGAAATACCATCAGAAACTATAATATTAACAGTCGGGATAGAATCAAATACAGGCTTAGCAACATACTTACCATCACCCTGATCAATAATGTTCCATTCCTTGAATGTGTAGAATGGCATTACAGGATCAACCAGCTTTGTCTTAGCAGTTTCCAAATCAGCAGCATAAATAACATCTGAAACATTGTTATACCCATTATAAACTCTGAGAACAACGCCTGTTGCAGCAGTTTCGCTTGCATTAATCTGAGCAGTTACCTTAATATCGCAGTCAGCCTTGCGCAGCATATCTGCACCTGTGTATGATGAAATTCTTGATACTGCAAGAGGCTTAATGATTTCACCATTGTAAACCTTGTTGCCGTCCTCATCATCAACAGCATTCATATACTTATCAAGATCGCCCTTTCTGAATGTCTGAATAAGCCAAGTAACAACTGCATCATTGTCAGCGCCTGTATCGAAGCTGAACATTTCACCATAGTATTTCTGATCCTTTAAATTAGTGATTGTAGCAGTTGCATCACCATTGTCATCAATTGTCTGAACAGTCAGATAAGATGTGTAAAGGTTTACATCAAGACCATTAAGCATCTCAAGAAGCTGAGTAGTAAGAGGATCAGTTTCATTCTGTGCAGTTGCACAAAGTCTTGTTCCTGCAGCTACATTATCACCTGTTACCTTATTATAGTTTTCAGCAATAGAATCTGTTGCAAGAACATAAACTGAAGGTTTTGTTAAATCAGTACCATTGTTAAGCTGATCAACGAATGCGTCAAACTCAGCAAGAGCCTCAGGAGTATATCTGTCACGCTCCATAGCAGAAACAACATCTACAACAGCATCATAACTTACGTATCTGTCACTTGCGTCACAGTCCTTAAGTTCTGTCGATTTAATAGTATCAGTATCCTCATTTACAAGAATCTGATCTGCTGAAAGAGTATTTATATCAGGCTCTGCAAAAGTATATTCCTTGTTATCCAGAATAATTGTTTCAGGCTCAAGGGTTTCAAATTTTGCGTTTCCTTCAGTATCAGTCTTATCCTGATTACCCTTATTAACGGCATTGTTCATATCAATCCAGCTTGACATTGTCTTAACCTGAACACCTGAATCATCAAATATGCCGTCATTTAATACAGGAGTTTTCACTTCAATCTGAGCCTGAAGCTCTGTCGAATCAACAACAGGCATCAAACATTGTTTATGAAGATTTACCATATCAATAAGGTCTTTATATTCTTGACCTGTCAAGGTTGTAAATCTCCAGTAATCCTGACTTTCAACAGGATTTTCTTTATCAAGATAGTACTCAAAGTACTTTGATGCATCAGTAAGGAAATTATCAAATGCTGTAACGGTTTCTTCTGTATAGTCACCATTTTCAATAGCATTCTCAACAAATACCTTTGCATCGTCGATTTTCTGGCTGTAATCTTTGAAGGTTTCCTTTGTGAAAAGAACTTCATAGGCAGCAAGCACGTTCTGAATTATACCAGCCTGAACAGGGTCAGTGCTTGTTTCACCATCAAGGAAAATATTATCGCCTACTTCATCGGTATAAATCAATGAATGTCTTTCACCGTCAGGTGTGGTTGAGTATGCAGTTGTATACTCCTTAGTTACACCATCACTGTCAACATAAGTCATTTCATACTGATCTTCAATGAAGTAGAATGCTTTAGCAAGTTCGCGAAGATAAGCTCTGTATGAAGCTGCTGAATATTCACTACCTACAAGATCCTCACCCGGAATAAGGTCAACAATTCTTCCTGACTTATCTTTTACAATTTCGATCTTTTTATTAGCAAAGTTTTCAACGAATTCACGTACTGCACCCTTATCACAAGTGCTTACACCAATGTTGTAGTAAGAATAAATCTCCTCACTGGTGTAGTTTGAAGAGAATGCACCATTCCACCAGTTGTTTGTACCCTGCTCCATAATGAAGTTAGATGACTTTTCAGCAGCATTAGGGTCTGAAGAATCGACTAAAGGCATTTTAGCAACCGAATCCTTACCTGTAAGCACAATCTGACCAGTCCATGTATTTGTTACTGCCTCTGTCTGAGAAATTTTTGTGAATGCAGGAACAAGACCTGATTCAAAGTTTGGATCTGAATAAGTAGTATCGGTTATTGAACCACTCATTACCTTACGACCGTTTTCACCAATAAGGTATCTATCTAAGCCCTTCAATGAAGTATCGGTAAGCTTATCAGTATTTGCAGTATAAGAAATATCTGCAGACAAGCCTGTGCGGTTATTCATATATGATGTACCATACTGGCTGTCAGTTTTAGGGAACCATTGCAAATTTGTAGCTAAATACTTAATAGAATAGCCTGTCGGAACACCATTTGAATCACGATTGATAAGCGGATTGTCAAGGTTTGAATAATCAAGATAATAGTCAGCCTGAACAACTGCTGATGTATTTGTATACCATCCATTAGAATTGTCATTGTGCTCAGCAGCACCGAATGAACCAGCATTAACGCCGACTGTTTTATCAAATTTATTGAACTGACTCTCAATTGTTGCAGGATCTACATAACTATTATTGTTAACTGAATCCGGATCTTCACCGAATGTAGCAAGATACTTGAATGTACCGGTGTCACGAATTGGCGTAGTTGTAAAGTTAGCCTTAGGAGAATCTGTCAGAGTTGAAATTATATCAGTAGCCAAACCTTCAGAGCCGACCATTCTTGTATAAAGTCCTGTTGAAATTCTCTTATCATTACCAACTACTTCATTCTGGTTTCTCATAAACTGAAGTGTATGAGCCATTGCAGGATTCGGTTTTACATACGGGAACTCAAATTCCTGATATTCAGCACCTGTATTCTCATCTATATAAGTGATAAGAAGGCTTACACCGCTTTCAGTGTATGACTCTGTATCAACATTATACTTGAAGTAGTCTGAAACATAGCCTCTGAGAATGTATTCTCTGTATTCGCCCTTGACATCATCAACGAGCTCTGCATATATACCTGAGCCTGAGCAGCCTGTATCAGCACAAATTTGCTCATCTGAATAACAGTAAATTGAACCAGGGTTTGCAGTATCAATATAGTAAGGATATTTAACTCTTATCTTTGTAGCTCTTTCACCATAGTTATGGTTAATCGGGTCATAATCAATATTATCTGAAATTTCCTGACCATACTTATAATACAGGTCGTTTGCAAGGTGAGTATAGATAATCTGATCCATTGTTACAATATCACCGGCTGATTCAGCCATATTGATATCAGGCAAATCATAGCCTTTATAGCACCATATCTGTTTACCATAGGAATCACTGTTTCCGTCACAGTTTATAATACCCAATTCATAAACAAGTCGGCCATCCTTAATCTGTGTAGCAATAACAGCTTCACGTACAATAATACCATCTTTATCCTTAAATCTTACGTAAGAAGAATTATTGTAATTAACGATTTCAAAGTCAAAGGTGAAAAGTGTACCGTTATATTCTGAACCATACAAAACACCTGTGCTGTCATCAGCAGCAACCATTCTGAATGTATAAAGACCATTGTACTGATTCCAAGCCAAGCCCATATCAAATTTATTACCTGCATAAATACCTGCAATATCACGTGCCTTCACATTACCAAGCTTAAGTGAATCTGTACCATTATACTTTAACGGGAATGATACAGGCCAGCCGCTTTCAGTATAACCAACCATATTGATTACAGTATTGTTACCCGACAGATCACTCTGTCTTGTAGCAAGAGCACCGTCCTCAACAGCGTTCATTTTATCTGTTTCAGCAGTAGCAAGAGGACGTGAATGAACAGCATTAAGTGTTACAATTTCGCCCTTATCATTCTGTGCATTGAATAATGAGTTATGTGCTGTACCTGAATTTATCCAGCTATTACCCTGAATAAGGTAAGATGACATAAACTGGTTACCGCGCATTCTTTCCTCATTGTTAAGGGTTGAATCAGCCTCAACACCGTTAATACCTGCATAAGGACCCTCAGGATTCTTTGAACGGAACACACGTGTTGTGTAATTCCAGCCATTTCCGCCGTATGCAACGTATAAGTAATAATAGCCATTCTGATATTTAACGAACGGACCCTCACCGCTTCCGATGCCATCAACTGTTGTTATAAGCTTAGCACCACCGTCATCAAGTGAGCTGTTAAGATCTGCAATATATTTTGATTCACCACCGATACATGTACCATCTGCATTAAGCTTTTTGATAGCAATACCTGTCTGATATGAACCATAAACCATATAAAGTGTGCCATCAGGTGAATAGAAAGTTGCAGGGTCAATAGCATTTACCTTGTTTTCAGTAGAAACACTGCGAGCAATAGTTGTTATATCTGTATAAGGACCGGTGATATTATCACTTGTACCCATAAATATTTCTGACTGCAAAGCACCCCAAGCGGATGTTGAGCCATAGAAGCACCACTTATTGATTGTTGTATTATACATTACATGCGGTGCCCATACAAGATAGCCTGCACCCGGCTTATTCTCAGGTGATGATTTAGTCCAGCCAAGAGGACCTGCGAGAGCAGTAATATAATCACTGCCGAAGAGCTGATGGTTCTGATAACCGCATCTGCCCTTATCATCGCCTACTGCTTTCCATACATGTGCATCATCTGAATGATAAACAGTAAGACCTGTACCAAACATATAGTAATCAATCTTGCTGTATGAAGTGCCCGGATTTGCATCCATATATTCCTGACCTACTGTTCTGCCGTCAGCAAGTGTATAAACAGTAACAGCCGTCGGATCATGAGCCAAGGCCTTTTCAGACGTTACATCTGAATACTCATCTGTATACATGTTGTTAATATCAACCTGAGAGAGAACCTCAGTATAAACACGAACATCATCAATATAGGTATCAAAGCCATTTGCCCAGTAATTCATACCGTTATCGCCGATAGTAAGAACAGTATCATCTCTTGTCACAAAATCAATAATGTTCTGAGCAAGACCCTTGGAGTTACCGAAATCACCTGCATAAGTAGTTTCATGAGGCTCACCGTTTGTATATACCATTACATTGTTGGTTTCTGCATTAGGATCAACAGTAACAACAATATTCATCCACTGACCTGAATAGTTGCCTGCAGCATGAAGTGTTTTATTCTGTGGATCAGACTTGATGTCTTGATATCTGAAACCTTTATCGTTACTGAAATTGTTTCTGAATGTTGCCCAGCCGTTCATATTAGCAAGGAAATATTCATTATTAGCACCGTCAGCCTTGAAGCCGACACCTGTATACCAGTAATCGTTACCGGCATAATCAGTAATATCATTAACTACTGTGCCATTACGTTCAATATATCTCCAGTAGCTGAGAGTAATACCGTTATTCTGAGCAGCAACCTTATTAGCTTCTCGTGCAACAATAGGATTTGCAATCTCAAGATGCTGTCCGGTAGAAGAGCTTGCATTAATCTTCAATGCATTTTCTCTCCATCCTGATGACCAGTTATAGCCGTTTGCATTGCCGTCAATATTACCAGCACCTGCAACTACTGAACCGGCCTGTTCTGTAAACTTACCTGAGTAATTACTGCCAAAATCAGGAGTTGAGCTGAAGGTCAGACCATTAATACTTGCATTATCAAAGCTCTCACGAAGAGCAAGTGTATCAAGGTCATCACTCAGGAAAATCTTTTTAACAGCAGTATCCTTACCCTGATATTCACGCCAAGCATTAACAATAATATATTCTATATTCTCTAAATCTGAAAGAGCGATAGGTGCTGAATATGTTGCAGCTGTTACCCTTTCCTCACCATTAACATTCATTGAATACTTAATTGTAGTATCAATATTTTCTGGATCAGTAATAGTAATTGTACTTGTGTTGTTTACCTTATTACCCATTTCAGAAGTAATGGCAAGATCTTTAGATGTAGCTCTTACATATGTTGCACTGCTTACAGCAGACTTTGTATTATTATCAGCAGCAATGGTCTGACGAGCATAAACTGTAACCTCAGCACTGTTAAGTCCACTGAAAGGAACAATCTTGTCAGTTTCATTATATGAAGTCCATTCACCGTCATTAATACGGTATTCCATAGAACCTTCATAAGTGTTGCCGCCGCTGTCAGGTGCAGGAGTTAATTCAATGACAGAATCAGGAGCAATAGCTGAACCTGTTGCAGCTGACATTGCAGGA
>DBFOUY010000136.1:0-5628 GCA_048365975.1 Eubacterium sp. | reverse complement strand
GAGAATTAATCTCAATACCCCTTTGCCTGAGCATATTGCTGATATAAAATGCTTTTGCTGTGCCTGCACCGATATTATTCAGTATTTCAAAGTTTGCAAATATTTCTTCAGGACTGCCTTCACGGACAATTTGACCATTTTCCATAAGGATTATTCTTGATGCGTATTCAGCTAAAGCATCACTGTCGTGAGAAATCATTATTATTGCCGTGCCGTTTTCGTTAAGCGATTTTATAAGTTCTAAAAATGCTGTTTTGCCCTGATAATCAAGCCCTGCAATGGGCTCATCAAGTATAAGAAAATTTGGCTTGGCAGCAAGCACACCGGCAATTGCAAGCCGTTTCTTCTCTCCGCCTGAAAAGCTCAGCGGTGACTTATCCCTGACCTTATCATAATCAAAGCCAACTGCACTCAGTGCCTCTTCAACTCTTTTTCTTATTTCATTTTTACTTAATCCTGAATGCTTAAGTCCAAATGCAACATCACGCTCAACGGTTGTTTCAAAAAGCTGATATTCAGGCAGCTGAAAAACAATTCCTATATTTCTGCGAAGAATATTTCTGTCATATCTTTTATTATTTATATCATGACCGTCAAGCAAAACAGTACCTGATGTAGGAGCAAGCAAGCCGTCAATAAGCTGAATTAAAGTCGATTTTCCACAGCCTGTTCTTCCCATTATTCCTATAAATTCACCACTGCTGACAGTAAGATTTATATTATCAAGTGCCTGTGTCTGATAGCTTGTACTCGGTGCATACGTATATGAAACTGATTTTAATTCAATCTGCATAATTCACCCACCAAATCTTCAGCAGTCAACGGGCATTTTTTCAGCTTAATACCCCTGTCTGCAAGGTCATAGTACATTTTCACAGCCATAGGCAAATCAATCCCTGCACTGCTCATAAGCTCTTTATCAGTCAAAATATTATAAGGATTTCCGTCAGCTATTATTCTGCCGTTTTTCATCAATACAACCCTGTCAGCAAATACCGCTTCGTCAATATAATGCGTTATCATTATTATTGTATGCCCTTTACTGTGCAGTCTTTTAATTGTGGCAGTAACGTCCTCTCTGCCCTGTGAATCCAGCATAGAGGTAACCTCGTCAAAAACCATAATATCAGGCTCGGCAGTCAGTACTCCTGCAATGGCAATTCGCTGCTTCTGACCGCCTGAAAGCATATGGGGAGAATGCTTTTCATATCCGCTCATTCCAACAGCAGAAAGTGAATTCTTTATTCTTTCTGGAATCTCCTCCTCAGGGACACAAAAATTTCTCGGTGCAAAAGCTAAATCCTCTTCAATCAGCGTTGAAACAAATTGATTATCAGGATTTTGAAAAACCATACCACACCTGCTGCGTATTGCCCAAATATTATTTTCATCAGCCGCATTAATACCTGCAACAGTCAGTTCACCACTCTGCAAAGGCAAAAGTACATTTAGATGCCTTGCAAATGTTGTTTTACCACAGCCATTATTTCCAAGCACTGCAACAAATTCGCCCTTCTCAACTGATAAAGAAGCATCATCAAGAGAGCGGTGCTTACTGCCCGCAAAGGAATATGAGTGTATTAAATTTTCTGCTTTGATAAAAGACACCGCAATCCCTCCGAGCGTATAATTTACGCCATTTATATTACATTAATACACATTTCAAAACAACCCCCCCGGGGGGATATTGAGTAAAAAATGACCCCCCTGGGGGCTTGCAGAGCATTTTTTATTGTGATATATTTTTTTCAGCAAAAACCAAAGGAGAAATAAAATGAAACAAATTTCTAAAATGTCTGTTGTAAAAAAATCAATTATAACTGCCGTATGCATTGCACTTTGCGTTGTTCTGCCACAAGCTTTTCACGCAATACCGAATGCAGGCTCAATCTACTGTCCTATGCATATTCCTGTTCTGCTTTGCGGTATGGCATGCGGCTGGCAGTACGGACTGCTGTGCGGAATAGCAGGACCGCTGCTTTCAAGCCTTTTCACAGGTATGCCCCCTGCTGCAATTCTTCCGTCAATGATGATTGAATGTGCAGTTTACGGCATCGTTACAGGTCTTATGATGAAATTCGTATTCACCAAAAAGACCTATGCTGATTTGTACATAAGCCTTGTAACAGCAATGGTTGCAGGCAGAGTGGCAGCAGGAATTGCAAAAGCACTGATTTTTGCAAAGGGCGAAATCACTCTTGCTGCCTGGGCAACAACACACTTTGTAACTGCCCTTCCGGGCATAGCAATTCACCTTGTTTTAATCCCTGCAATCGCATTTGCACTTATGAAGGCACGCCTTCTCCCTGAACGCTACCCTAAAGATGAGGATTAACATACAGCAAATACAAACAAAACTCCCTTCAGCAGTGAAGGGAGTTTTGTTTTATGTGTCTTTTTCAAATATCTCCAGAATCTTGCAGACATCATTAATATCTTTGAACTCTCTTGGATAATTATAGCCTTTATCAATCAATTCCAAAATTCTTTTCGTGTATTTTTCAGTACCGTATTTCATTATGTAAATGGAATATGCTTTTGCATCATTTTCGCCTGAATTGAAAAAGCCTGTGCTACATTCATTTAAATTATTGCATTTCCAGCAGCCATTAATATTCTTGCTTTCACAGCAAACAGCATTAGTGCATTTTTTGTCATCAAATAAATTCGCATAAGAGCAACTTGGATTATTGCTTTTACATCCAGCACATTCAGTAAAAAAACAGTATTCACAATGATTACCACAATAACCTATTTCTTTAATCATATTATAACACCTTTTTTAAATACAAGCTTTATCATTTCTTTTTCCTATAATTTCACAAACAGTTAAATTCTCACAATTATTAACCGAAAATATGATTTTTCCAGTAATCTGCAAGCCTGTCCTCGTTCCACGATGCGTTTGCAGGGCTTGTTGATGGCAGATAAACTGCTTTTATTCCAACATCCTTTTCTATATATTTTTTATAAAGACTTTCAGCCTTTTTGCCATTGACAAAAATTCTGTCAACCTGCGAATTATTGAGTATAACACTTATGTCATTTGCGACAACATTTTTGATTGAGCTGTCGGCAGAGCCTTCAATTTCGCAGGAATGAATAACATCCCACAGTGCAAAATTATTTGATAAAATCAATTGCTTTTTATCATCAACCGACTCAGGTAATTCACAGTCACAGATTTTTGCCATTACACGCCAGAAGCGGTTTTGAGGGTGACTGTAAAAAAAGCACATCTCCCTTGATTTAACTGACGGAAAGGTACCTAAAATAAGTGTTTTTGATGCCTCATTAAAAATGGGCTGTACAGGGTGTATTAACATATTTCACCTCTAAAATTTTCTATATACCATTTCGGCACGGTTAATTGTAATTATTCCCTTTTAAAATATAAAAACTGTATTTTAACATCAACTAACTGCATTATGAATACAATTAAGCGGAGGGATTATATGGAAAACATATCACTTTATGAAAATCTGAACTCAGCTTTAGTATCGGTATTATGTAAAAAACCGCAGGCGTATGCAGAAATGAAAGGAAGCAATGCATATAAAAGCATTTCAGGCATTGTTAAATTCTATCAGACCGCCAACGGTGTTTTAGTTTATGCAGCAGTTACAGGACTGCCAAACGGAAACAGCTTTCACGGATTTCATATCCACGAGGGTGAAAGCTGCAGCGGAAATAAGGATGACCCGTTTGCAGATGCAAAGTCACACTATAATCCGCAAAAGGCAAATCACCCAGATCACGCAGGTGATTTGCCGCCGCTTATAAACAATAATGGTTTTGCACTGTCAATTTTCATTACTGACAGATTCAGTGTTGAAAGTATTATCGGAAAAACCATTATAATACACGAGAAGGCTGATGACTTCACAACACAGCCATCAGGAAATTCAGGCAAAAAAATCGCCTGCGGAAAAATTACTGTAATATAAATTCAATAAATAATTTACTCATTTATCGGCACTTAATGGATGTGATTATAATAATTAATCTCACCATTATCACCTATATCTGCAATAATACCATCCTCGTCACCTGTCAGAAAAAAGGCTTTTGGATTGCAGAGGTATTTTATATAGGCAAGTGTTGGTTTATGAGTATTTTTATATTCATTTGTAACAACACAATTTGTCGGTGAAAGTGTTTTGATAAACTTTCTTGTACTTGAAAATACATAGCTGTGATGACCGACCTTTAAAAGATCAACCTTGCCTATTTTATCTGCAAGCCTTGACTCGTCGCCTGTTAAATTGTCCATATCACCTGAAAGAAATACACGTGTACCGTTTTTCTCAACAAGAATACCATAGGACTGGTCATTTTCGCCAACCTTTCTTTTTGGCTCAGGGTCATCGGTATTAAATAATGTTATTGTAAAATTACCAAATTCAAACGGTGTTCCGTCATTATCTGAAATAATAGGAATACTCTTGGCAGTGAGTGCATTAACCATCTGGTCATAGACCTCCTGATTATCCCACTGCTCAACTTCCTTTTTTCTGATTTTGCTGCTGTCATAGACTTTTAAATAAGCCCTGTCGATTTCAACATCATCCTGAGAAATAATAGTATCAAAGCCACCTATATGGTCAGAGTGACTGTGTGTGCCCAGAACAAAGTCAAGGTGTACTTTTCCGTTCTCATTCACAGCATTTTTTCTGAGATATTCAAGCACCTTTTCTTCATATCCGTCAAACTCAAGCTCCTCAAATCCACGTGGATTATCAGTATCCTCACCCGCATCAATCATTGCAAATCTTCCGTCACTTTCAAGCAGAATAGCGTCAGAGCTTCCGGTGCTTAAAAAGTGTATTTTATCACCTGATGTCTGAGCATCTGCATAGTGCTGAAGTTCAAGATTTTCTAAATCCTTTTTTAAATCGGCGGACGGCTTTATGATAATAACCGTCAGTGATATCATAATAATAACAAAAAACGCACAAAGTATCCATGCCATAATTTTAAGTACCTTCTTAGATTTAAACATATTAAAATCCCCTGATAATTAATTTGTCGTTTCAAGCTCAAAGCATCCAGCAGTCAATTTCATTTGACTGCTGGATGTTCGTCATAATAAATTATGCTTCGCTTATTACACGCTGAGCAATATGCTCAGGTGCTCTGTCATAGCGTGCAAACTCTGTTTCAAATGAGCCTCTGCCCTGTGTAATCTGACGCATTGAGGTTGAAAATGTTGTCATTTCCCCATCAGGCACTTCAGCAATAATTTCCTGATAGCCGTCACCTGCAGGGGTCATACCAAGCACTCTGCCACGACGTTTATTAATATCACCGATAATATCGCCCATAGCATCATCATTTACAAATGCTTTAAGTGTAACAATAGGCTCAAGAATTACAGGCATTGCTTTGCTTATACCCTCTTTAAATGCAAGGCTTGCTGCCATCTTGAAACTCATTTCACTTGAATCAACAGGATGATATGAGCCGTCATAAAGTGTAGCCTTAACACCTACCATAGGGTAGCCTGCAAGAACACCATTTTCCATACACTCATTAAGACCCTTTTCAACAGCAGGGAAGAAATTCTTCGGCACAGAGCCGCCGACAACTCTTTCAGCAAACACTAATTTATCTGTATCATAAGGGCTC
>DBFOUY010000135.1:0-3060 GCA_048365975.1 Eubacterium sp. | reverse complement strand
CGCAGTGTCAAAGCTGCTTGAGGGCAGAGTGCTTGTTATGGTTGAAGGCACACCATTTGTCATTTTTGTACCGTCGCTGTTCAGTGATAATTTTCAATCGGTTGATGACTATGACAATCCGCCGTTTTATGCAGGATTTATAAGAGTTTTAAAGTATTTCAGCTTTATTCTTTCTATCTTTTTGCCGGGGCTTTATGTTGCAATAGGCACGTTCCATCAGGAGCTTATGCCGACAAGCCTTTTGTTCACTATTGCATCAGAGGAAATCAATACTCCGTTTTCACTTATGACTGAGGCACTTATGATTTTAGTGCTTTATGAAATTATGAGAGAGGCGGGCTTAAGACTGCCGAAAACAATCGGTCACGCAATTTCAATTATAGGCGGTATTATTATCGGTGAAACAACGGTGACAGCAGGTCTTATCGGTGCACCTATGCTTGTTGTTATTGCAACAACCGCAATATCATCTTACGTTGTTTATCCGCTTTATGAGAGTGTGTCGGTGCTGAGATTTCTGTTCATTATTATAGGCGGGCTTACAGGAATGTACGGAATTATTCTCGGTGCAGGTGTGCTGTTTATAAATATATGCAGTGTCAATCCGTACGGAGTGCCGTTGTCCTCACCGATTTCACCGCTTGATAAGCATTCTTTGGGTGATATCTTTTATCGTGAAAGCTGGAAAAAGCTGTCACGCCGTAAGGTCAGAATAAGTGAACTGAGAGGTGCAAATATTGATAAATTCACAAAGAAATAAAATTGCTCCCATAAGTATATTTTTTATGCTTTATATAAGCAGAGTTGTTGTCACACTTACAAATATGCAGTCTGTTACATCAGGTATGGTTAATACAGATATGCTCATCAGTATAGTGCTTGCACTGGGACTTAATCTTCTTTTATGCCTTCCTGCCATATGGTGCTACAAAAATAATAAAAACCCTTTTGAAGTAAAGGGTGTAAATCTTTTTTATGCACTTTATTTTATTTATCTGGCAGGCGTGAATATAAGCAGATTTTCATATTTTGCATCTACAATGCTTAATCCGGAATCGTCTGCATGGATATTTTCACTCATTATTGCAGTGTGTGCAGGGTATTCGTCACGTTTTGGAATTGAGGGTTTAAGCCGTTTTTCAGCCTTTGGATTTATACTGATAGTATTAACTGTGGTTGCAGGAACAGTATTTAATTTTAAGAACTATGATGAGATAAATCTGTATCCCGTAATAACAAACAGCAGTAAGTCTATTTTTGAAAATGTTATTTATATAACATCAAGCTCGGTTGAGGTCATTGTGTTTCTGTGCCTTGGCAAAAAGGTTAACGGCTCAGCGGTCAAGCCATTTGTATTTTCAGTAATAGCGTCATTTTTAACAACTTTTATACTGATTTTATTTATTAATGCAACAATGGGTGATGCAGCAAATTTACAGGCGTTTCCTGTTTATACAATGTTTCAGCTTGCAAAAATCGGATTGTTTGAAAGGCTTGATGTTCTGCAGATTTCTTTCTGGATATTCGGTATATTTATTAAATCGGTGCTGCTTATTTATTGTGCGTCCACTTCAATTAAAAGCTATAAAAACAGTACTAAATGTATAATTGCCTCGGCTTTATCTCTGGCGGTATCCTTTGCCCTGACTGAATTTACGGATATAAGTACAATTTCTCCGTCTGTTTTTGTAGCACCGTATCTTGTTGCATGTGTGCTTATACCGCTGTTTACTCTCATTTTTAAGAAAAAGAATTCAGGTGATGAGCTAATTGAAAAATTTTAAAGTATTCAGAATAATTGTCTGCATTGTTTTGATTTGTTTTGTTTTTACGGGATGTATGCATCAGACAAATCTGAAAAATCTTATTGTTATTGAGGGAATAGGAATTGATAACGCAAAGGACGGCTTGCAGCTTACGGTGCAGAGTCTTAATCCCGGCAAATCAACAGGTGTTGAAAAGCCTGAGGGCAATATGACAATAAATACAATTGAGCAGGGAAAAACGATAGTTGAGGCAATCTCAAATCTTAATAAGGCAATGTCAAAGGAGCTGTTTTTCGGTCACAACAAGATTATTGTATTCAGCCGTGAAATCTGTGAAACTGACCTTAATAATAAGCTTGACTATTTTCTGCGTTCGTCTGATGCACGTGCAGATGTTGCTGTGTGTATGGCAGACGGTGATGCAAAGAAGATTATGGAAAATACTGAGGATGGTGCACACGTACCTGTTGAAAATATGGTTTATCTTATCGGAAACGGTCAGAAAATGGGCACAAGTATATATGTTACAACAAATGATCTTCTTAATCTTTACAGCGACAAGACTACGGATATGTATCTTCCTGTTCTGAAAGAAAGAGCTGATGAGGACAATGTTGAACTTGGGGGGATTGCTATATTCAGCAAAGATAAATTAGCGTATGTTCTTGATGATGAGGAAACCCTCGGTTTTATGATTATTACAGGAAAAATAAAAAACTGCTATCTTGAAATTGTTGATGATGAGCTGGGTAATGTAGGCGTCGAGGTAATACCGTCAAAAGTAAAAAAGAAAATCGACATTGTTGACGGCGGTGTTGTTTTTAATGTTGAGGTTAATGGACATCTTATGATTAATGAGGTTCAGAACGGTGTTGCAAATATTCTTAACGAAAAGCATCTTAAAACAATCTGCAGCAAGACTGAAGAAAAAATTTCTTATTTGTGCAACCGTGCGTTTTCAGTCTGTCAGAAATACGAGAGCGATGCAATAAGAGTGGGAGAGTATCTTGCAAAGGACAGTCCTGAGTCATATGAGCTTTTGTCAGATGAATGGGATAAATATTTTAAAACAGTGAAAATTTCTGTTAAGTCAGATATAATTCTGAAAAAAATCAGCGACAACACTCAAATAGAGTGATACACTGCCTGAATATATTAACAAGCTCGCCGTTGCTGCTGCCTGCAAATTTGCCGAAGCATACTATTGCAGGCACTGCAATGGTTATTGCAAAAAGAACGGCATATATAATTAATGCTCTTTTCAAATTCTCATCTCCTTGACTTTGTTTTAAAA
>DBFOUY010000134.1:0-2706 GCA_048365975.1 Eubacterium sp. | reverse complement strand
CCAACTATTGTTACATTATGTGCAACAACATATTTAAGCTCCGGACAATTCGAAAAAGTATATCCAATAAAATCAGTTACTGAATCTGGTAATATTACACTTGTAATATTACTGCCTTCAAAAGTTTTTTTAAATTGAGTCGGAATAATTCCTTTTATGGTATCAGGAACAATAATATTATTCTTATCTCCGTTATATGCAGTAACAATACCGTCATCCGTAATTTCAAAATCGTTTTCATCTGCAAGATGCTGAACAGTATAATATTGTGATGAAATATTGCTCTCATATTTATCATTTTTAATTAATGCATAGTTCAGCTGCAATTCGTTATCAATTGTAATAGGCTGCGTATAAACAGTACCATTATTTGCACTTGGTATTGATTTATTAAGCGTATAAACAAGCTGAGTATCAGCAGGGATACTATCAAATGATACTATTTGCGTATCTGTGAAAAAACCGCTCTTTATATCCGGCTCAGGTATGGTATATTCCTTATCAGCTAACAGATTAGGAAAATTAAGCATTCCGCAACCATAATAATCCTGTTCATCCTCACCCATATCTATTGCAGAAGCTTTAATCTTTTCCTGTACCTCATCAGGTGACAGCTTTGGATTCTGCATTAATACATATGCACAAGCCGCACTGGCTATCGGACAGGCAAAAGATGTGCCGGTATAATCTGCATAATATCTTCCCGACCATAAATCAATAGAGTATACATTATATCCAGGTGCAGCAACATCTACTTCCTTACCGTAATTTGAGAAGGAACAAATATGATTTGTATAATCATATGCACCAACAGTTATTGCACCTTCACAGTCTGCAGGTGTACAATATTCTACAGGCAGATTATCATTACCGGATGCAACACATACGGTTACACCCTTATCAACCAATCTTGCTACAAGCTCAGTTTCAAGAGACATATTTTCTTCAAACAGATAGCCGCCTAAGCTGATATTCATAATATCAGGTAAATCATTGCTTGCAAGAATAACTTCCATAGCTGCTGTGAATTCTGATAAGGAAACATAGCCTTCTTCGTCAATAATTTTATATGGTCTGATTTTAACATTATCAGGTGTAGTCTGAGCAATAATTCCTGCAACGGCAGTGCCGTGGCCATTATCATCCATACAATCATTTTCCTCACCTGATGCACTCATATTGAATGAAATGTCATCAATTCTTCCTGTAAACAGTTCGTGGTTATAATCCACGCCTGAGTCAAGTACGCCGATAATAATTTCATTACCATATGCAGATGATTTTTCAATTTCTGCTTTTGCATAATCAGACATAACAGATTCATAAGACCAACGGTCGGATATTGTTTCCGCTTCACCTGAATTTTCATCTGCCATGGTACGAAGATTTTTTATTCTATTGTCTTTAACACTTAATACTCTGTCTTTTTCAACAGTATATCCCTTTTCAGTTAATTCTTCATAAGCCTGTTCCATATCCTGCTTATCTTCATACTGAATAACGGTATATTCAAGACCTTTGATACTCTCCAATGCAGTATCATCAGATATATTGTCTCTTGTTTTAACAATCAATCTGTTTTCAACTGCATTGGGATTGTTTTCGTTAAAGTTTGCTTCAAAAGACTCGGAGTCTAATTCGTATTCTGTGTTTAGTTCTTCAACTCTGCTGCTGAAAAGCGAAACGCTTCTTCTGTCCATTTCTGCTGCAATTACACTTTGGCAGGGTGTAATTACACTTATCAGCATTATCAGAGCAAGAATTGTGCTCCATGTTTTTTTCATAAAAATCAGACTCCTTTGTCTTAAATGATTGAATTAATTATTTTTTGAAGCTTTTGTATTATAGGGTGTTTTAGATTTTGTATTAAACATTTTCGATTTATCATTTCCAACTGAATCAATATGAGATGAAAGATAATTATAACCATTGTTTTTGCCAACAGTTTGAGCATTATTTTTAAAGACCTCATCCCATACTTCTTGCTGTTCAGGCGTTAATGATAAACTGGATTCTATCATTTTATTATCAATAGTATTCTGCATAGATGGTTTTGAAATGTTTAATTTAGTAGAATCAGTAGGTGTAACACCAATAAGCGAAAGTAAACTGTTATCATATAAATTTGAAAGTTTACTGAAACCACTTGGATCAGTGTAGTTAATAGGATCGTTATCGCAGTATTTAAACATGTTAGCGCCTAAAACCTCGCCTGCATCTTTAGTTAATACATTTACATCATCACAATTGATAAATCTGCACCAAGTAGGTGAGTAATATCTGGTTTGATTGTAATACAAACCAGTTTCAGCATCATATAAATATCCACGATAATTTTGCTGTGTTAATACGATGATACCGGAAAGAAGTGCTGCAAGGACTATTGCAACAAGAATTGCTAAAATAATATCTAAGACAACACTTCCTGTGTTAATTTCATCAAAATTCAATCCGGAAAAATTCAGATAACAATTTCCATATGCATCATAATCATAATGGAACATTAATTCAGTGTCTGCAACATTTGAATATACATCAGTTATATTACCTAAGCCATCTTTTAATACAGGAACTGTAACAGTTTTATTTTCTTCAGGAGTATCTCCGGGTATATCATATATCATACCCATCAAACTGTTATTATCGTCATATATAGGTTTAACTGACAGAAATGTGCTTATTTCATCATTTTTATAGCTACTCATA
>DBFOUY010000133.1:0-4616 GCA_048365975.1 Eubacterium sp. | reverse complement strand
GGGAATCAGTTGAAAATATAGCCGAACAGCTTAAAAGTCCTGACAGAATAGCTGAGATACAGTCTATAATGACTGAACTGTATAACAGCGTTGATTTTGAGGACAGATACAAGGATTATTCTGATGTCGGCATTAAGGCAATCAATGAACTTGCAGATGGCACTTTCACTTGTTTTGGAGATAAAAGCAAAACTATTGCTCCGTTGATTAAGGTTGAAAAACCTGCCGAAAAAGAAAATGCAGAGCCTGCGTGGTTGAGTGAATACAATAACTTAAAATCTAAATATCCTAACACGATTGCCTTTTATCAAATGGGAGATTTCTTTGAAACCTATGCAGACGATGCAAAAGTTGTTGCTGATAAACTTGATCTTGTTCTGACAAGCAGACACATTAATGATACTGAGCGTGTTGTTATGTGCGGCTTTCCTGTTCGCAATCTTGATAAGAATATGGAAAGTCTTAATGTTCTTGGATTTTCTGCTGTCATATCAGTTTTAGATAACGGAGTACGAAAAGAAAAATCTTATCCTTATCCCTTTTTATCAAATGATGATAAACTCCAAAAGGCAAAAGAACTTATCAAAGATTTTGTTAATACGGAATATGAGCGTGACGATGGTGCAGATTTTAGTGATTTAAAAAATATTAATGTTGCGTATACCAATCTCGGAGATAATGAGGAACACGAGGTGCAAGCTGCTGTTGACCTTATTAATTTTGCGGTTAATAAGTATTATGACGGCAAACTTGCTGAAAGCAGTCAGTATAAAAGTATTGATGACCTTATCAGTTTTGAGCTTGAAGGACTCAGCTTTGATGACTTGGTATATATTGATGAGGATAAAATCGCAGAACTTGAAAAGCCTCCTGTTACCATTGAACAGGCATTGCAGTATATTAAAAATTTCGTTGAAATTTCAACAGAATTTACAGACGAAAATCAGTTTGATAGTTTGTCTGATATTGCCCTTGCCTATACAACATCTGAGGATGGATTACACGAAATTCAGGTAAGTGCCAACCTTGTTGATTATTCCATAAATCAATATATTGATGATAAATTAGTCTCTACTGAACAGTACGATAGCCTTGATGATATGACTGAAAAGGCTTTGAAATGGCTTGATTTTGATGATTTGGTGTCTGTCAGTGATGATGCAGAATTAAAATTTAAGGAACTGTCTGAAAATGAGAAGTTACCTGAATCAAAGGCAAATCCTAAGTCAAGAGTACAGACTTTTGACCTGCACTCTGAAATACCAATGTCAAAAAGGCATAATTACAACTTTGCCGAAAAAGAAATTGAAACTGTTGGTAAAAAAGAGCGTTTTCGCAGAAATATTGATGCTATCAATGTTTTAAGAGAATGTGAATTTGAAAATCGTTTCGCTACACCTGAGGAACAGGAAATATTATCAGGCTATGTAGGTTGGGGCGGTATTCCTGAAGCCTTTGATGAAAATAACGATGCGTGGGCAGATGAATTTATTGAATTATATACAGTCTTAAGTCCTGATGAGTACGAGTCTGCAAGAGCAAGCACGCTTACTGCCTTTTATACTCCACAGTCTGTTATTTCTGCAATATATAAGGCTCTTGATAATCTTGGCTTTAAGCAAGGCAACATCCTTGAGCCTTGCTGTGCTATCGGTAATTTTATCGGAATGTTACCTGCAAATATGCAGGACAGTAAAATGTTCGGTATCGAAATAGATACTATATCGGCAGGCATTGCACAGCAGCTTTATCAAAAGTCATCCATTATGGCACAGCCCTTTGAAAATGCTGAACTCCCTGACAGCTTTTTTGATGCAGTTGTAGGTAATGTTCCATTCGGTGATTACAAGCTGAATGATAAGAGATACGATAAAAATAATTTCTTAATTCACGATTATTTCTTTGCCAAGTCACTTGATAAGTTAAGACCGGGAGGAGTAATGTGCCTTGTTACAAGCAAGGGAACGATGGATAAGGAAAGTTCAAATGTACGCCGATATTTAGCTCAAAGAGCGGATTTGCTCGGTGCTATCAGATTGCCTGACAACACCTTTAAAAGTAATGCAGGCACAAGGGTAACATCCGATATTCTGATACTCCAAAAGCGTGACAGAATAGCCGATATTGAGCCTGAGTGGGTAAGCTTGATACTGATAATAATGGTATCAAAATGAATAAGTATTTTGTTCAGCACCCTGAAATGATACTTGGTAATATGGTTATGGAATCAGGCAGATTTAAGCCTGAAAGTGCTTGTAAGGCTTTTGATAATTCTAATTTATCAGAATTGCTTGACAAGGCAGTAGCCAATATTAAGGGTGAAATAACAGAGTACTCTATTGATGACATTGCAGATGATAACGAGGAGTATATACCTGCTGATCCGAATGTAAGGAACTTTTCTTATACAGTTTCTGATGGAAAAATATATTACAGAGAAAATTCATTAATGCGAGAGGTTAAAGCAGGTGTAACAGCCGAAAACAGAATCAAGGGTATGATTGCAATTCGTGACAGTGTTCGCAGGTTGCTTGAAATGCAGACAAATAATTTCTCTGATGACGAAATTAAAGCAGAGCAGGTAAATTTAAACACTGTTTATGACGGCTTTGTTGCAAAGTACGGATATATTAATACTCGTGCCAATGCTTCTGTATTTACTGAGGACAGCTCATATTTCTTAATCAGTTCCCTTGAAATATTCAAGGAGGGAAAGTTTGAACGCAAAGCGGATATGTTCACAAAAAGAACAATTCAGCAACATAAACCTAAAACCCACGCAGATAATTCCATAGAAGCCTACGGCATTTCTATGGGCGAAAAAGCAAAGGTTGATATGGAGTATATGTGTCAGCTTACAGGTAAAAGTGAGGATGAAATTTTTGCGGATTTGCAGGATATAATTTTTCTTAATCCTGATTATTCTGAAAAAAGAAATGTTCCTAAATACCTTACCTCAGATGAGTATTTATCAGGCAATGTTCGTGAAAAACTCAGGCAGGCAAAAGACTTAGCCGAAAAGGATGAGCATTTCAAAATTAATGCAGTAGCTCTTGAAAAGGTACAGCCTATTGACCTCAAACCGAATGATATTTATGTTAATCTCAGTGCAACTTGGATACCGATAAAGTATATTGAACAGTTTATGTATGAACTGCTTGATACTCCGTTCCATTTGAAATACAAGATTAAGGTGCATTATAACGAAACGGCAGATGTTTGGAATATTGAGAATAAATCTGCTGACAATATCAATTTGAATGTTACACAGAAATATGGTACAGACCGTAAAAATGCCTTTCATATCATTGAGAACACGCTTAATATGCGTAATGTAAAGGTGTTTGATTATAAGGAAAATGATGAGGGAAAGAGAGTTGCTATTCTGAATAAAGAAGAAACAACTATTGCACAGCAAAAGCAGAAAATTATCAAGCAAAAATTTAAGGATTGGATATGGCGTGATCCTGAACGCAGAGAGGAACTCTGTAAGCTGTATAATGAAAAATTCAACTGTATAAGACCTCGTGAATATGATGGAAGTCACATAGTTTTTGAGGGGATGAATCCTGAAATTACTTTGAGAACTAATCAAAGAAATGCTGTTGCAAGAGGATTGTACGGTGGTAATTCCTTATTTGCACACTGTGTTGGTGCAGGCAAAACCTACACAATGGCAGCATTGGCACAGGAAAGTAAAAGACTTGGTTTATGCACCAAGTCTTTATTTGTTGTTCCTAATCATATTGTATCGCAATGGGCAAGCGAGTATTTAACTCTTTATCCTTCTGCCAATATTCTTGTTGCTACGAAAAAAGATTTTGAAACGAAAAACCGAAAGAAATTTTGTGCAAGGATTGCCACAGGCGATTATGATGCTATTATTATCGGTCACAGTCAGTTTGAAAAAATACCTTTGAGTGTCGGCAGACAGGTATTTAATATCAATAAGCAGATTGATGAAATCTTGCAGAGTATTGCTGATGTAAAAGAAAATAATGGTGAAAGATTTACTGTAAAGGCACTTGAACAGACAAAGAAAAAACTTGAAAGCAAACTTAAAAAACTGAATGACCAAAGCCGAAAGGATGATGTTGTTACCTTTGAGGAACTCGGCGTTGACCGTATTTTTATTGATGAGGCTCATTATTACAAAAACCTTTTTATTTATTCAAAAATGCGAAATGTCGGAGGTATTTCTCAAACAGAAGCTCAAAAATCAAGTGATTTGTTTATGAAATGCCAATACCTTGATGAACTGACGGACAGCAAGGGCGTTATGTTTGCAACAGGTACGCCAATTAGCAATTCAATGGTTGAGCTTTACACAATGCAGAGGTATCTGCAATATGAAACACTGCGTGAATTCGGTTATCTGAGCTTTGATTCGTGGGCAGCACAGTACGGCGAAACAGTCACGGCTATGGATATAGCGTGCCAGTTATAGGTACATCAAACAAAATATAGGGCAGGAACACACTGGAAAAGGGATTGCGAGATGCAGTCCTTTTTTGGTGCAGAAACAGGAGGGTATCAGATTATGACAAATTTAACAAAGTATGAAATGGAAACCGTAGTCAATTACAATGCCGGAGAACAGACTGCTACTGTTCTAC
>DBFOUY010000132.1:0-12178 GCA_048365975.1 Eubacterium sp. | reverse complement strand
GCATTTCAGCCTCGACATTGCAGTTGACATAACCGACATCATGGACTGCTCGCCTGAGTTCAGAGCTGCTCCGGCAAACCATTTTGCTTTGTGTTCGGGCGGAAGTTTATCAAGCAACTGTTTAAACTGCGTCTGTCCTTTAACCTTTGACGGAGCTAAAAGATCCTGAATAATTTTAAATACAGAAACAATATGTCTTTTTTCTTTCGGTGCAAATTCTGCAACAAGCAAAACAGCAGAGGTTAATAATCCCTCTGCTGCATCATAGAAATATGCGTTCTGACCGAAACTTGCTGCATCCATTCCTGACATAATAATTGTTTTGGAAATGATTTTTGCATACTTTTCTGCCTTTGCCTTGTACGATATATTCGGCTTTTTATTCTCTAAACTAACCTTGTACATATCAATATATTTATTAACAAGGTGCAGTAAATTGTTACCATGTGACTTTGTCGGATTACGCAAATCAAGAACAGAAATATTATAGCCATAATACTTTCGAGCAATATCTCCGTAGTTACGATAAATATCACCTTTCGTGTCCGTACTTATAAATGACATACCGCTTGCGCAGGCATATTCAATATTTGGATAAAGGAAATATGCAGTCTTACCTACACCTGCTGCACCTATCATAAGAGCGTGAACATCCTGATCATCAACAAGTGCGGTTGTAGTTGTTTTTCCTGTACAGCCTACAACAATACCTTGAGGTAATGGCTTTCCATCAGGCATTGTGGGAGTGTTTCCGTTCTTTGCCTGAGTTCTCCATTGTTCAGGTTCATACGGAACTTGCTTATATGTTTTTCTGATTTCCTCTTTAGGTGCGAATCGGGCTGTACCATGCTGTCCGTCACCTACTGTTTTTGATTTTATACTATTCAGATTATAGATATGTGCGAGCAGTGATATTAAACCGAGTACAGTAAACATAACAACAGCAGAAACAATTAAGCCTGTTGGATTGCCCATACTGCATCACCCCTTTCTTGTTCTTCTGTAAAATTTGTTGTCTGTTCAAGTTCAATATGCGATGCAATTCTTAAACTGTTGCAAGCTAATTTGTATAATACTTCAACATCATTTTTCAAAATATCGTCAATGCGTGTCTGATTATTTCCGAACAATCTTTCAACCTCATACATATCTCGTTGAATATTTTTGATTTTATTTTCAAAACATTCTTTGTCCTTATGGGGTAAATAGTGTTCAAAGATATTTAACTGCAATTCATTTTCATCGCAGTTTATCAATGATTTTGCCATTCTGACAGAATCAACTGCAAGGCGTTTTGCTCTCTGCATTGTTAATTCATCTGTATCTGCATTCATAAGTTTCACATAATCAGAACAAATCGTTTTGTATGGATAAAGCAAAGGCTTACTGTTTAATGCATACGGAACAGCACTTTTAATCAGTTCACATAATTTATTAAGTGCAGGATGTGGTACAGCCGATAAAGGCTCTATACCGTTTCTTGCCTTGAGTATTTCATTCCAATCCTTGTACTTAGGTCTGAGAAATGTAACATCATCATAGCCTATCTGATTCAGATTGTGCCTGATTCTGTAATCGGAATCTATTCCTTCTATGTCATTATCAAGGCATAAATATATTTTGTTTATGTCAAGATTGTCCTTCAGCATTTGCATTAATGCTCTGTCTGAAACTGAACATAAAGCTACATATGAATGTTCTGTCCAGTTATCTTTATGCAATGATATATACGAAAGCATATCTATGGGAGCTTCAAACACATATATTTTATTGCTTGTTCCCGTATGATGAAAACTGTACTCAGCTTCGCAGTTCTCAACATTTCCTTTGAACGAATCACCGAGCGTATATGTTCCGCGCTTATGTGCATGGCGGGCCTTTCCGTTTTTATCAACGCCGACAAAAACGCAGTTATGATATTCTGCACTTTCATAAATCAAACCTTGCTTTACAAAATGCTTGACTACATCTCTGTCAAGAAATCGTGCCTTAAGCAGATATGCGAATATCTGTTTCATACTCTCATTCGGTGCAGGAAGTTCAAAAGGTATCTTCTCTTTCTGTTCTTTTTGAATATCAACACTTATAGGCTCAATGCGTTCATCAAGAAGCATTTGCACTGCATCCTGATAACTTTTGTTATAATATTTCTGCACAAACTGAACAGCATTACCGCCTTTCTGTTCGTACTGACTGAACCAGATATTATCACGAATTGTTACTCTGCCTCCTGCTTCCCATAACATTTCAGAGCCGCATCGTTTCAATGTTTCACCCTGAGAAATTAAAAAAGCAGCCAAATCTGTATTGGCTGCTCGCTGCTTTTGTTCATCTGTGAACTCTACATATTCATTTTTATATTGTTTTCTTATGGTATCACTTCCTTTAACTTCGTAATCCCTGCGCCATTTTCTTTTCCTGAATTTGAGCATATTGTTTCTTATCAATTTTGAATCCTGTTTTGGATTTATCAATATTGAATTTCTTTGAAAATAGATTACCCATATAACCGAATAATCTCATAGCTGACATTGCTGCTGAATACTTCAAAAAGTTTTCTCTATTCTGCAAAATAATGTCCGCATATTCATTGCCTTGCTCTGCTGCTGACTGCAAAAGTTCAATTCCTTTTAATTCATCTTTAGGAATATCTATACCAAATAAAAGCATTTTACCAAGTAAAACCTTTGCACATTCATTGTCTTTTTCTATTGCAGAAATGAGTAATTGAATTGCTCGTTCTATATCTTTCGGTATAACATCACTCTTGAGTAGTAGTTTTGCAAGAGCATATTCTGCTTTGTCATCACCGAGAGATACACTATGCAAAAGTAAATTGTATGCTCGCTTTTCATCTTTAGGTAACTGTTCACCTTTGAGGATTATAAATGCAAGCATTTTTTCAGCTGGTGCAAAATGCTTGTTTGCTGATTCTTCAAGTAATCGCAGACCTTCATCAATTTTGTCATCAAACTTACCTGAAAATAAATACTGACAGGCAAGAGAATACTTTGCGTACTTGTTCCCTTTGCCTGCCGATTCGTTTAAAAGATATATTGCTCGCTTGTAGTTTTCGTCAACATTCCCGTTGCCGAGATACTGTTTACCGAGATAATATTCAGCATATTGATTTCCTTGTTCGCAGGATTTCTCCAGCCAATATACTCCCTCATCAATATCTCCCTCGCTGAATTCATTTGTAATTAACATTCTGCCGAGTTTGTATTGAGCATACTCATTGCCTTCCTTTGCCGATAATTTCAGCAATGCAAAGCCTTTTTCAAAGTCATATTCTTCTGAATTTTTATCAAGCAATCGTTTAGCCTTCCAATACTTTTCTGATGAATTAGACTTGTAAAAATCCTCATCAAGTTCGTCATCATCGGGTTCAGGTTCTGTTTCGGGAACAGATAATATTATCGGTTTTTCCGTTGATTCATCATCAAAAATCAATACTAAGTCATCAAGTTTTAATGATTCTTTAATCACCATATTGCGAATACTTTTGAATTCCTTGTTTGCTGACAATGGAATTCTTTTTATTTTTTCGTTGGTATAATTGCTTGTTATTTTATCTTTCTGCTGATACCAAAGGTCATAAAGAGCCTTAATATTTTCGTTATTTTCAAGTTCATCAACAATCTGATTAACAATCAATTTGACTTCGGGTTTAAGATAACCATAGACTTTTTTGCCTGATGTTCGCTTCAGTTTATCGTTCAAATCAAACAAAAGTCTTTCAATATTATCATTCTGAAAATTGCCTTGCATAATATTTTCAATCAGTTTTTCTGCAATATCTTTACTATTTGCCTTGAGCGTATCTCGGATATCCGTTTGCTCTTTATATATCTGAATTAAGTCATTTTTGAATATTTCTTTTGCAAGGCAGGACTTAATTCCCCTTATACCATCTCGGTCAAGATATGCTTCATTCTTCTTTGAAGAATAAGCAATCATATGAACATGAGGGTGATGGCTTTCGTTATGAAAAGCTGCATACCATTTCAGATTTTCAGGAGCAATTTTCATATTCTTAGCTATTTCATTCTTCTTTGTAGTTAATAATTCCTGCCAAGCCTGAACATTATCAAAGCCAAGACGAGCCGCATCTTCCCGTCTTAAAGATATAATATGAGTCCATACATTACCCTCATATTCATTAAGTTCTTTCTCAACCTTAGATAAAACAATCGGTTTATCTTTATCAGAAAATAATCCGTGTTCTGCAATTTTTTCAGCACCCGGTCGGCTTGCCATATACCTGACATATCCACCCATACTTTCAGACTGCACATTAGCTTCAAGAACTCTTGTAATAAACTCACTTGCATTTTCAACTGTCGGCTTATCAAGATAATCTTTGTATTCCAAAAGTTCATTGCATTTCGGAAAATCTTTAAGCATATTTTCAATTAAATCTTGTTGCTTTTTTGTTGCAGGGCGGTTTAATTTTGTGTTCTTAGGCAGTTCCACTCCCTCTCTTGTTGCAATGTAACGGACATATTTTCCCATTCGGTAATCAGATGCTTTATAGTATGGACTGTATAAAATCAGCTTTGCCATTATCAGTCACCGTTCTGATAATCAATAATATCTTTCAGATTTATTGCACCGTTCACTGCCTTAACCTCATACAAAACCCTGTCCTTCATCAGTTCAAGTTTCTCAGAATCAAGCTGAAATGCACCGGCAAGAATGTTCATTGTTGCTGCCATTTCATAGGCAAGTTTGAAAATTATCTGTGATAATCTGTACTCTGTTAAGTCGAGTCTTGCATCAATCACCGATTCAAAAGCGGGTGTTAATAAGTCTGTATTAACCTCTTTATGCAGAACACAATCATATAGCTTTATTGCATCTATAACAAATTGATTTCGGCTTTTTACTTTTGCAAGACTTAAATTACCATCGCACATTTCAATTATCTCAGTAGGTAAATACAAACACACCCTTTTCATCTCATTTTCATCCAAATCTATCAACTCCTTGCTTTGATATAACACTTTGATATAAAAATAAGTGCTTGAAAATACTTGTATAACACAAAATTCTCAAGCACATAGCATAAAAATTTTCAATATTTTATATCAAAGTACATCACTAAAAAGTAATTTTGATATAAAAAGATATAATCCCGCTCGGCGTTGCCGGGCGGTGTTTTTCGGCTTTTGGGCGCTGAAAGCGGCATAAAGCCTTTATCCTGCTTTTTTTCAACCTTGTCAAACTTTGAATAAATCGTACTCACCAGAGCTTGCCACATTCGCTTTTCACAGCAAATCCGATTACTTTCCCGAATAATTATAAAACTATCACCACAACTCGCCACGCAGCTCGACAGACTGCGATTACTTGTTTTCATCCGATGTACTGTTTTTCATTTCAAAATATTCCCGAACAGTTGCCGGGATATGCTTTGTAAACAAGGTATCAATAAATCCTGTTATCTCGTCATCAAGACTCTTGCCTTTCTTTTCAAGATACATCTTTACTGCCTTGTATTTTTCTTCATCATATTGAAATGTTACAGTTACTTTTTTCAATTCAATCACCCCTTACATTAAAACTGTCGGCTCTGTATTTTCAAGTTCAATATTATCTGTCTGATTTTTATCTAACACACTTTGCTCTTTCAAGAGATAATCTACAATTTCCTGATTGACAAATCCGTAATAACCGGGAATTCTATCTGTACCATACAAATTGTATTGTGCTTTTAAATCTTCTTCAATATCCTGCAAGCCTTTATCAGAATAACCTGACCTAAAATATTTCCAACCATTGTCCTTGTTAAAAATATATACATACTCTATCCAGTTATTTGGATCATCGAGCTGGTCCATTGTATATTCACCGGCTCCTGTATCCTCATCGCCTCTGTCCCTTCCATAAGCTATGGTTACATCTTCCTGTCTTTCATCATAATCAAAGCTATGCGGCCTTGACGGATCGGGATTCAACTTTTCACACAAACAAGACAAGTCACCCAGTTTGAGTAACTCATCTACTTTTTCTTCACTGTTGTAGTGGTCAATAAGCATTGCACCATTATATGATAAATATCCGTCACTATGACAATAAATTGTTAAATACTTATCTTCACCGATTTGTTTTGCAATATAACTTCTTGTACTCATTTAATATCCTTTCACATTGCCATTGTTGGAGCAGTATCAAGTGTTTCAGAATTATTCTCATTAAGAATCGTCAAACCGTTATTGTAATCCTTAACCATTTTTTCTGATTCGGTAAGTTTATGTTTATCACTGTACCAATTTGATTCCATATTGCTTACTGTTTTTTCAACACTGCTCCAATCAACATTGTCTGAATAATGTTCAGCGGCAGAGAGGAATGCCTCTCTGCCATGCTTTTTGTAAATACCATATACACTTTGAATTTTTTTCAATACTATCACCTCGTTTACATAGTCATTGCAGGAATGTGTCCTTCACCTTCGTCAATCCATTCCATTTCATCATACATTATGCCTTTAGTATTTGCCTGAACAAGATTTGTGCCTTTTGTTTGCATTGCCTGAACACAGCAGTGTCCGAAGTCTGCATTCATAACTGACACGGAATTTAACTGTGCATTGGTAAAATTTGAACCGCCGAAGTATGCGCCATTGCAGTTACAGTTTTCAAAAACTGCACCTTTGAAATCAGCATTTTCAGCTGTGTGATGTTTGAAACTACAATTATCGAATTTTGTATTTTCAAATTTTGCATCACACATTGAAGCGTTATCAAGATTACAGTTAATCAATGTTGCACCGCTGAAATTGGCGGCACACAAATTACAGTTTGATAAATTAACATTCTCAAGCAAGCAATCTGAAAAGTCGGCTCGTTCTCCGCCCTTTTCGTCATAAATCCATAAAGCGTGTTTTGCACAAATGATTTCAATTTCAGTAGAGTCGTTTGAGTCATAACACTTTCGGTAGGGATTTTCAGACAACTGCCGACTGAGTTTCAATTCAATATAACCTTCGTGCAATACTGAGTCCTCAACCATTCCGCTGTCCATAAGCATATCGTCAAGAAGGGCTGCGTTTATAACAGGCTCTCCCGGTCTATTATATTTTTCAATATCAACCTCGTACTTGTCATTATCTTCGCTTAATTGGGCAGGTGCTTTGGAAAGTATATCTTCTGCCACTTCCGACATCCGTTCAATAAAGTTCTTCAGCACGGGATATTTATTAAGAATAGCAATCTGTCTTGCATTTGGTATATACGAATGGTATCTTGCATAACCACAATCTTCATTGTTAACAAGAAGTCCGTTACCTGTCCTCTCATCAATCAGCAGTAAACAGTGCAGTTTGTCATTTTCATCAATGTACATTGAATCAAAATTGTCTTTGATGTATTTATTAGTTTCAAGCAAATGCTTACACAAGTAATTGAAATCGTCGGCATTTATTGCTACGACTTTTTCAATAATACAATCCTCATCACAAGTGTATTTATCTTTAAAATGCATATTAGCTCGAATTTTCATTTTTCTACCTCCGTTAATTAATTTGGCAGCCGCTCGTTTTCTTGTAGCTGCCGTTATCGGTTTGTTTGATTTTATCCCTCTGTTTCTTCAATATAATTTATATACGGAACTTTGAGCCAGTGAGTCCAGCCGCTTGAGGTTATAGAGGTTTTGATGACTCCGTCATATGTGTTAGCCGCATGGATTACATATCCATTGCCGATATACACACCTATGTGACCTTGATGCCAGACTGCAAGACCGGGAATATCGGGCATTGTGGATATTGTTCCTTTTTCCGTTGCTGCACTAAACATTCCGTCAGCCGTAACATCTTTCATTCCATTTGTTCCGTATTTGATAGTCCCCGATTCTTCGTTGTACCAGCCGTAGCCTTTTATCAGACCAACACAATCTGATGTTCTTCTTCCGAGCCAATGAGAACGGATATACGCTTCCTTGTCGGTTACATAAGAACCGAAGACACCTTTCAGTCTGTTCAATTCCTTTTCTGTCAGCACTTGACCATGTGATCCCCATACATAACCCCATTTGTTCTTATGGGCAAATTCTGCCCACTTGACTAAATCAAGATTGTTTTTATCTGAATCAGTCAAATCAATATCAATGACAGTATTCTTGATAACGCTCATAAGGTTATTAAACTCATCGGCATTTATCTGCACGCCAAAAGCAGAAAGAATTGCCTTTCTCAAATCATCATCGCTCCCTGCATTCTCAAAGCAGTCAGCATATTTGGATATGAAGTCGGGATCGGTTTTCTCGATATCATATAAGGCACAGACATACAATGCCTGTGCCTTTTTGATAGTGTAGTTATTCAGTTTTCTTTTCTGAAATTCCTTGCCGATTCCTATCATGACATTTTCAAGGTGTTGTAGCTTCGCTTTTTCTTCTGCTGACATATTCTGCACAATCATCTGCTGTGCCTGAACAGTGTCAATCTCAACTTCACCAAGATTACTCATCACACCTATATACACAATCAAAGGCAGAAAGAACAGCATAATTATTGAACAGAGAATTGTTACTATTGCAATTCGTCCTCGTTTGTCTGATGCCACTGTAATAACCGCTTTTGCAGCAGCTGCTTCTGCACTCATAGATATCACCTCCTGAAAATAAAAAAGAGCAATACTTCGTACTACTCTTGTTGATGTCACATTTCTATTGTTTCTATATAAACACTTTTATAGAAATGTCATTGGTGATGGATTCACTGCTATTTTTAACTGTTCAAGTAATTTTTTTACATAAGGAAATAAAATTTGATTATCAAAATCTATTAGTTCTTGAATACTGTCATCAATACTAATCATCTTTTGAACATCACGAATATCCGAGGGATATTCATCTTTACCTATGATCAATGAAAAAATTTTTTCACCTCGTATTTTTTCTACTTCATTATATAATGGTTTTCCTTTGTGTTTTATAAAATTATATAAGTTGCGAATTGAAGTATTCGAAAATTTTCGCCAAAATTCAATAATTATATCAACAGCACCAGAGAATTCCGGAGTCATAATTTTCAGATAACTAAATGGATTTCCTTTGGCATGAGGTGTAGATACCCCATTTTCTGTTTTTCGCAAAAGTTCATAAGCTTCATCAATTGGATGCATTCCACAAACATTTTCTGCATTTGTTATATTGCCTTCTGTGTCATATGAATACAATACATATTCTGCTGATACATATGTCCATGTCCATGTTAAATCAACTAAAATATTATAATTTATTAATGCTGTTTCATATAATTCAGCTTTTATTTTATATTCCATTGCTGTTTGTGTTTCTTTGTTTTCAATTGGATTAAACCAATAATCCCAATTTTCACTCAAGGCTTTTCTGATAAACAATCTAGCTGATGTGTATCTTTCAAATATTTCATGCCATTTGGCGAGAAAGTAATAGTCTTGATTTGTCGGTATAGTCGCTCCAATTAAATTGAAAGATACACTATGAGGTGGTTGAATAGAACTGAATATATCCCCAGTAAAAATATCTTGTTCCATAGTTTGCATATTTCCCCTAAAAAAATTCGATTTAATTATATTATAATTAAATAATTATTTCAATACTATTTATCTACCACCTGCCTTTCCAAACATATTTTGCTTAAAATCAGGAGCAATGACCTGAAGCAGATATCTTTCGTTACCGCAGCGATATAAACAAGTGCCTCGTTCGGGATACTTGATGAGTTCAAACTCAGATTGTTCAAGCTGCATTGTGTCAATATACACCTTCGGTTCAATATTTCCGGCATTGAATAAAAACTGATGTGTCGGTATTGAGAATAACGGTTTTGTGTATTCTCTGATTCCATCAAGCATAAAGTCCTCAATATTCTGACTTGCAAGTATAACCGAACTGTCCTTTTTACGAACTCGCTTTGATGCGTTTCGGATATATTCAATTGCAGTCATATTCGTAAGGAAGAGATATAACTCGTCTATGGCTGCAACTGTGTCACCTTTACCGAGCAGTTCGTTTGTCATATAGGAAAGTACATTGAAAAGCATAGCATCCTTGAGTCTGCGGTTGGTGTCCATAAGTCCCTTAACACCAAAACAGAGGAATTTATCATCAACAATATTCGTGTGTCCGTTGAAATACTTTGACTCAGTTCCGATACACATAGAATGCAAACCAAGGCATAATTCCTGCAATGTCTTTTCTCTGTAAATATTTTTCTGATTGTGTTGATAGCCTTTGTATTCCTTTTCAAGCAGTTTATAAAGGTCTGACATAATCGGATAGTCTGTTTTACTCAGTTTATCATAATCTGTGTAGTCGGTTATGCCGAAGTTCTTGTATAACTTGGTAAGGAAAATTTCAAGGGTATCAAGCTGTTCATCGTTGAATTCTTTGTATGCTCTGAAAAAGTCCTTGAGATATGCAATGTGCTGTGAAAGCCTTGTAACTTTCCTAAATGCTATTGGTATGGAATCATCATCTTCGCGTAAATAATCTATCTCATTATTATCCGTTGGGCGCGAATTGGGTGCAGGCTCAGCCTGCCCGAATGATTTCGGTTCAAGCGGATTGATGATATATTCACCTGACATAAAATCAATATAGCATCCGCCGAGTGCTTTTGTTAACGGCTCATATTCGGCTTCAGGATCAAGTGAGATTATCCTTTTGCCTGATTCGCGCAGATTTGTAAGAATTAACTTCATAAGATATGACTTGCCCTGACCTGAGTTGCCGAGTATAAGACAATTGGCATTTGTCTTATCTTCTGCTCTGCGGTCAAAGTCCACCAAAATGTTCGTTCCGTACTTGTCACGCCCGATAAAAAAGCCTTTAGGATCGGTTTTGCCTGAGTAATTAAACGGATATAAATTTGCAACAGATGAAGCCGGTAACACTCTTTCAAACTGTTCTTTGAACATATTCGTACCACAGGGTAAAACAGAAATAAAGCCCTCTTTCTGTCGGAGCGTCAATCTGTCAACAGACATCTTTGAACGTGTCAGTTCCATAATAATATCGGACTGCAGTTCACGGAGTTTCGGCATAGATTCTGCTTTCAGTTCAAGATACACAGCACAGTGTAGCAAAGGCTCTTTATTCTTTCTCAGTTCTGCAATAAGTGTAACTACATCCTGAAGATTGCCTTCAGCAGTAATGTTCTCCATTGCATCGTTGCTGCCTGTGCTGAGCTTGTTTTTGCGTGTTGCGTTCTGTATAATTTTTCTCTGTTCAAGTGCATCAACAAATCTTGAGTATAAACGAACAGTTACATTATTTCTGTCTGCAAGCTGAGAGAACAAGGCAAGTTCTTCTGTAGTAGGTGGATACTCCTTTATTGCCCAGATACATCGGTAAGAGTCACCTACGATATAATGGTCGGTTGAGAATTTTATTGTGCTTGGCAGAATACGGTCAAAGAAATCTTTAACTCTGATTTCTTCTTTCTGTTCTTCTGTCAGTTCAATCTGTTTTTTCTTTTTAAACATCTGCAACACTCCTTTTTGCAATTACTATAAATCTTCCATCTTTTTGCGAATATTCACAAGTTGACAGTGTAATGAAAAAATCCCCATACTCAATTGATTCATCAATTTGGTATAGGGATTTATCTTTGATATGCGAAATTAAATTGTTAAATGATTCCTTGTCTTTCTGACAAGTATATCCATACCATTCGTCATCGGGCTTAACCTTGCATACTGCAATAACCTCATATTTATGAATTCCGTTTGGGGTAACAAAATTGATAATATTGTGTGATTCACAGTATTCCTTATCTCTGTATTTCAAAAGGTCTGCAAACATCTTTCCGTCTTTCATATTGTGTCCGTAGATAATCAGATTGTTATCGTAGTTTACATCACACATTGAGTCCATAAAGGGTGTACCCATATATGAATACTGTTTGTTAAAATCTCTGCGCAGATAATACTGCGGATTATCCTTTTTTTGCATAATTGGGTAATCAATCTTTGTGCCATTGATTCTTAACCAGCCGATACAATCTGAATTCTTGTTTATTAAATCAGTTATTCCGTTATCGTCATTGTTGTCATTAACAGTATCATCAATAGCAATAGTCTGTGCCATATCATCAAACTGTTTCTGATCCTGGGTGTCAACATTGAAATTGTAAATGAGATAACAGAGAACTACGGCAAATATAATAAGGCAGATTGTAATCATA
>DBFOUY010000131.1:0-7613 GCA_048365975.1 Eubacterium sp. | reverse complement strand
CAGAGGTGATTTGATGGGAAAAACCTTTGAAAACTGGCTTGTCGTATCAGATATTGACGGCACGCTTAATAATAAAATGAGGAAATTACCTAAAAGAAATTATGATGCAATTAAAAAGTTTACAGACCTTGGCGGTAATTTCACGCTTGCATCAGGCAGACTGCAGTCAAGTCTTGAGCGAAACTATAACAGGATTACACCTAATCAGCCTGCAGTTATTCTGAATGGTGCAGGAATATATGATTATAATAAGAAAAAGATGCTTTGGCAGAATACAATAGGAAAAAAGGGCAGAGATTTTGTAAGATACATAGCCAAGGAATTTGATGAAATTGCAAAAAGCGTTGATATAGGCATTTATTTTGCAGACTATGTATATATCGTTAAAAGCGGACTTTTTGCCAAAGGCACTATGTATTTTGATAAAGCAAAGCATGAATATGTAAGATCAATTGACGATGTGCCTGAGGATGGATGGATGAAGGTTATTTTCTGGTCAAACCCTGTTGTTATCAATAAACTTAAAAGGCTTATTGAAAGAATGGAAAATCCTGATGCTAATTTTATGCTGTCATCACTTTTTTCACTTGAAATGCTTCAGAAGGATACTCATAAGGGTGTCGGCATTATGAAGCTTGCCGATATGCTTGGTATTGAAAAAAGTCACGTGGCGGCTATCGGTGATTATTATAATGATTGGGATATGCTCAGGACGGTAGGACTTCCCGCCTGTGCAGGTCAGGCACCAAGCTCAATCCACAAAATCTGCAAGTTTGAGGCATGCCACTGCAATAAAGGCTGTGTGGCAGATCTGCTTGAATATATAATGTCAGGCAAGGCCGATGAAGCTATTGCCAGGGAAGCATTAGAGCTTACAAAATAAAAGGGGTAATCATATGTTAACTATCGGAGCACATTTAAGTGCATCAAAGGGATATACTGCCATGCTTAAGCAGGCACAGGAAATCGGTGCAAATACCTTTCAGTTCTTTACAAGAAATCCACGAGGCGGCAGTGCAAAGGCAATTGATGAAAATGATATTAATACATTTCTTGAGCTTATGAAAAGCGAGGGCTTTCCTATTATTCTTGCTCACGCACCATATACTCTTAATTGCTGCAGTGCCAAACCTGAAACAAGAGAGTTTGCTCTTAACACCTTTGCAGATGATTTAAATCGTATGGAATATACACCTAATCAGCTTTATAATTTTCATCCCGGCTCTCACGTCGGACAGGGTGAAGATGTTGGTATTGAGCAGATTGCAGAAATTCTCAATAAGGTTTTATTCCCTGAAATGACTACAACTGTTCTTCTTGAAACTATGGCAGGCAAAGGCTCTGAGATAGGCAGAAGCTTTGAAGAACTTAAAGCAATAATTGACAGAGTAGAGCTTAGCAACAAAATGGGTGTTTGCCTTGATACCTGCCATGTTCACGACGGCGGTTATGATATTGTCAATGACCTTGACGGTGTGCTTGAAGATTTTGACAGAATAATAGGTATTGAAAGATTAAAGGCAATTCACCTTAATGACAGTAAAAATCCGATTGCAGCCCATAAGGACAGGCACGAAAAAATCGGTGAGGGCTATATTGGTCTGGAGGCTTTTGAAAGAATTATTAATCATCCTTCATTAAAGCATCTGCCGTTTTTCCTTGAAACTCCTAATGAGCTTGATGGCTATGCAAAGGAAATTGCAGTGCTGAGAGATTTATATAAAGACTGATTAAAGGTGATTTGATATGCATAGAAATTTTGTTAAAGCTCCGCCTATGGGATGGAATAGCTGGGACTGCTTTGGTGCGGCAGTAAATGAAGAACAGCTTATTGCAAATGCAGACTATATGGCTGAGAATTTAAAGCAGTATGGCTGGGAGTATGTGGTTTGTGATATTCAGTGGTATGAGCCGAAGGCAAAGGATAATGATTATTTCAGCTTTACACCTCTTGTGTTTGATGAATACGGCAGGCTTTTGCCTGCTGAAAATCGTTTTCCCAGTGCGAAGGATGGTAAGGGTTTCAAGCCTATTGCAGACTATTGCCACAGCCTCGGATTGAAATTCGGTATACATATTATGCGTGGTATTCCCCGTCAGGTTGCTCATTTGGATTTGCCGATAAAGAATAGTAAATATACCGCACGTCAGGTTGCACATCATTTTTCTGTGTGCTCATGGAATACTGATATGTATGGTATGTATAATTGTGAGGGTGCACAGGATTACTATAATTCAATAATTGAGCTTTATGCCTCATGGGGTGTTGACTTCATTAAGTGCGACGATATATGCGTTACTGAATTTCGTAAGTGGGATAAGCCTTATTCCGCATATTATGAAATTGAAATGATAAGAAAGGCTATTGATAATTGCGGCAGAGAAATGGTACTTTCTCTTTCACCCGGTCCTGCTGAAATTGGTCAGGCAGAGCATCTTGCAAAAAATGCAAATATGTGGAGAATGACAGGCGATTTCTGGGATCAGTGGGATAAGCTTTATGATATGTTTGATCGATGCTACGCTTGGCAGGACTATGTGAAAAAAGGCAATTATCCTGACTGTGATATGCTTCCGCTCGGCAGGCTTTCAAAGAACGGAACCTGCCACGGACCACAAAACAGAATGACTCAGTTTACTAAAGCAGAGCAGATTACAATGATGACCCTTTGGGGAATATTCAGAAGTCCTCTTATGATGGGCGGTAATATGCCTGATAATGATGAGTGGACTCTGTCACTGCTTACTAATGAAGAATATCTTAAAATGCACAAAAACTCTTTCGGTGCACATCAGCACAGCAGAAAAGAGAAAAACGGAAAAGGCAGTATCATCTGGGTGTCAAACGGAAAAAGCTGTAAATATGTGGCTTTGTTTAATACGAAGGACACGGAACAGTCTGTTAAGCTTGATATAACAGAAATTCTTATGCCGAATAAAAAATACTCATTTTATGATATATGGGAAAAGCAGACAGTTGGCGAGTACAAAAATGCATTTAAGGCTGTTATCCCTCCTCACGGTGCAGGACTTTATAAAATAACAGAATAAGATAAAACCTCTCAGTTTAATTAACATCTGAGAGGTTTTTTGATATTATTGCTTTTCAATTTCTGCAATGCTTGTATTTATTTCTCTTATTTTTTCATAGGTTTTTTGGCTGAATTTTTCATTTCGGTCATATGTGTAAAGTCCGTTCTGCTCCTGCTCAACATCATAAAGCTGAGTGTAGCAGAACCCCATCATCTTGCTGTTTGATAATAAAGCCCTTGTTAAGCCCTCATATCTTGCAAGAAATTCCTCTTCTGTGGTGACATCCTTACCATATCCCCATGATTTGTACTGCTTGTCAGTTTCCCATTTTATTCCGCCGTATTCACTTACAAAAACAGGCTCGCCATTATACTTTTGTCTGCCGGGATTATCAATCAGTACGTGCTCGTATAATTCATTATGGGTCATAAGTCTGTCAAAGCTTGCTTTAAATTCATCAGTGTCAAATCGATAGTCGTGTACATCATAAATATCTGTTCTTGTATGAAAATTTCCGCTGGTATCAATGCAGGGGCGTGTAGTGTCATATGCTTTTGTGAAATCGTAAACAGTTGAAATCAATGGGTCATACTGTTTTCTTTTTCTATAATTCCATGTTTCATTAAAGGGACACCAGCCTATAATAGACGGATGATTGAAATCTCTTTCAAGTGCCTCGTTCCATTCACTTATGAAAACAGCAAGGGCCTTTGGGTTTGAATAATCAATACCCCAGTTTGCATATTCACCCCACACCATATAGCCCTTTAAGTCACAGAAGTACAGAAACCGTGGGTCAAAAACCTTTTGATGAAGTCTTGCACCATTGAAACCAAGTGCCATTGAAAGGTCGATATCCTTTATCAATTCATCATCGTTTTCAGCAGTATAAATGCCTTTTCTGTAATAACCCTGATCAAGCACAAGGCGCTGAAAAACGCTTTTACCATTAAGCAGAAATCTGAAGCTGTCAAGCTGAATGCTCCTCATTCCGAAATAGCTTTTAACTTTGTCACATCCAAAGGTGATTTCAAGGTCATAAATATTGCCGTTTCCAAGCTCCCACAGGTGTATTTCATCAAGAGGTATCTGAATAATGGTGCTGTCAGTTGCATTATTCAAATACGCTTTTCCTGCAATATTACCGTTATAAATTGCCTTGCATTCAAGGTTTTCTCTGCCGCATAAAGCAAATTCAACAGTAATATTTTTCTGATTGATATCAGGATATATTTTAAAGCTTTTAATATAATTTTTTGGTGTGTATTCTATGTAAACACTCTGCCATATTCCCGTAGTTCTTGTGTAGCTGCAGCCATAGCTTTTTTTGCGTTCACTTTGTTTTCCTGATGGAATTAATGGATTTCTTGTATCATCCTCGCATATAATGAATATTTCATTTTCGCCTGTATTTACAAAATCGGTTATTTCAAATGAAAATGATGTATATCCACCTGCGTGAGTGCCGACAGTTTTTCCGTTAACCAGCAGTGTAGTTTTATAATCTGCCGCACCTATATGAATAAATAAACGTTCAAAGTCAGAGATGTTGACAAGCTTTTTGTACCATACTATATTAACAAAATCAGTGAAGCCAATACCTGACAGACTGCTTTCAATACAAAAAGGAACGTTGATTTTATGTTTTGTTTCGGCGTTTTTATATAAATTGATTATCTGCCTTTCGTTCATAAATTTATAATTTCTTTTTGCTTTTGAAAAACCAAAGTCCCAGCTTCCGTTAAGGCTTATTATGTTTTCACGTTCAAACTGAGGATTCGGATGTGTGCTTAAAGCTTTTTTCATAGTGCTGTTTCTCCTATGCAAATTTTATCTTATCAGCTTCAATATATCATAGGTGATGTTTTTTTACAATATATTTTGTTGAAATCGGCAGAGTATATATGTATAATATGTATTATAGGAAGTGATAAAATGGAAAATAATAAATGTGACTGCACTGCAATTGATGAGGCAGCGGTTAATGATATAAAAAAGAATATGATTTCGGAGGATGAAATATCAAAGCTTTCAAATCTGTTTAAAGTGCTTGGTGACCCTACAAGGGCAAAAATAGTTATGGCACTTGACAACAGGGAGGTTTGTGTTTGTGATTTGTCCGTTGCTCTTAATATGACCAAGTCCGCTGTTTCGCATCAGTTAGCAGTGCTTAAAGCCAATAATATTGTTAAGTCAAGGCGTGACGGCAAGCATATTTATTACAGCTTTGATGATGAACATATAACAACAATTATTGAAATAGCAGATGAACACATAAAACACAGACATTAATATAATATATTGTAAAGTTAAAACACTATGGATGCATAGTGTTTTATTTTTTTGAAGAAATTTAAAAAAAGTATTGACAATTGAATGGATATTCAACTATAATAATAACAACAAATGAATAATTGTTCAATTGTTAAATGAATAATTTTGTTGAGAGGATTATAATTATGAAAAAAACTTATAAGATTGAAGTTGATTGTGCAAACTGTGCAGCAAAAATGGAGGAGGCTGCAAAAAATACATCAGGAGTTGCTGATGCGGTAGTTTCATTTATGACACAAAAAATGAAGGTGGCATTTGAGGATGGTGCTGACATCCAGTCAGTTATGACACAGGTTGTTAAAAACTGCAAAAAGGTTGAGGACGACTGCGAAATATTTATTTAGGAGTGTGGCTTTGATATGAGCAAGAAGCAAAAAATTGTTTTATACCGAATTATAATATCAGCCCTGCTTCTCATTGCAGTTAAAGTTCTGACATCATTAATGCAGGTTAATCAGCTAATTGAATTACTGCTGTATTTAATTTCGTATCTTGTAATCGGTTATGACATTCTGAAAAAGGCAGTTAAAGGAATATTCAGGGGACAGGTGTTTGACGAAAACTTTCTTATGGCAGTTGCTACTGTCGGTGCTATGGCACTTGGTGAATACCTTGAGGGTGCTGCGGTTATGTTGTTTTATCAGATTGGTGAGCTTTTTCAGAGCGTTGCTGTTGGCAGAAGCCGAAAGAATATCAGTGAGCTTATGGATATTCGTCCTGACTATGCCAACATTGAGGTTGACGGAAAAATAGTAAAAGCTGACCCTGATGATGTTGAGGTAGGTACTGAAATTATTATCAATCCTGGTGAAAAGGTACCTATTGACGGCGTTATCACATATGGCTCAACTACGCTTGATACAAGTGCTCTTACAGGTGAAAGTGTTCCTCGTGAGGCTGTAACAGGTGATGAGGTTATAAGCGGTTCAATTAATCTTTCAGGTATGATAAGGGTTAAAACAACAAAGGAATTTGGTGATTCCACAGTTTCAAAAATACTTGATTTGGTAGAAAATTCAAGTATGAAAAAATCAAAATCAGAGAATTTCATAACAAGGTTTGCAAAGTATTACACACCTGCTGTGTGTATCAGTGCAGTAGCACTTGCTGTTTTGCCTCCTGTTGTCAGATTGCTTGTCGGCTATGAGGCTATGTGGAGTGAATGGATCATAAGAGCACTTACATTTCTTGTAATAAGCTGTCCCTGTGCACTTGTTATTTCAATTCCTTTAAGCTTTTTTGCAGGCATCGGCTGTGCCTCAGCAAATGGTATACTTGTAAAAGGCTCGAATTATCTTGAAGCACTGTCAAAAACAAAGTATGTTGTGTTTGACAAAACAGGCACTCTTACAAAGGGTGTGTTTGATGTAACAGATATTTACGCTGTTAATGGCTTTGAAAAGGATGAAATAATTAAATATGCAGCTTTTGCCGAAAGTGCATCAAGTCACCCTATAAGTCTTAGTCTTAAAAGAGCCTATGGCAAGGAAATTGATTTGTCGTCAGTCACAGATATTGAGGAAATTGCCGGTCATGGTGTAAGTGCTGTTGTTGACGGAAAAAGGATTCTTGCAGGCAATACAAAGCTGATGAACAGAGAGGGCATAATTGTTGAAGATGAAATTGACAAAGGCACTGCGGTGTATGTTTCTGTCAATGGTGCTTATGCAGGTTGCATTGTTATTTCTGATGTTGTTAAGAATACATCAAAATCAGCAATTGCATCCCTGAAAAAAATCGGTATCAGAAAAACTGTTATGCTTACAGGTGATTCAAGAAAAACAGCACAGCAGGTTGCTGACAGCCTTGGTATTGACGAGGTGTATTCTGAACTGCTCCCTGCAGATAAGGTTTCAAAGGTTGAAGCATTGCTTGGTGAGAAACAGTCAAAGGAAAAGCTTGCCTTTGTAGGCGATGGCATTAATGATGCTCCTGTTCTGTCACGTGCTGATATAGGTATTGCAATGGGTGCACTTGGCTCAGACGCTGCAATTGAAGCAGCAGATATTGTGCTTATGGATGATGACCCTGCTAAAATATCACTGGCGGCAAAAATTTCAACGAATACACTTAAAATAGTTAAGGAAAATATTGCAATGGCACTTGTTATTAAGGCAGCCTGCCTGATTCTTGGTACGTTTGGTATTGCTAATATGTGGTTTGCAATTTTTGCAGATGTGGGCGTTATGGTAATTGCTGTATTAAATTCTGTAAGAGCATTGAAAATAAAGAAATAAATGCCAGTG
>DBFOUY010000130.1:0-13657 GCA_048365975.1 Eubacterium sp. | reverse complement strand
CGTCTTTTTTTTACTTGCTCAGTCATTTTTTTACTTCCTTAAATAAATAATAATACTATATTATTTTAATTCAACAAATTGTTATAATCAAGACTATTTATAAATATTTAAAAAAATTTTAAAATAATACTTGAAAGTTGAAGTCTTTTTTGATAATATATGTAAAGTGTATTTCACAGTAAAACAAATGTCTTTCGCCGGAGGACAAAAGCATTATGAAAAAGGTAAAATATTATCTTGTAAATTCGAGCATATTGCCCGAGGTTTATTCCAAGGTGATAGATGCTAAAAACTATCTTGCTGCAGGTGATGCCAAATCAGCATCGCAAGCGGTAAAAATGGCAGGAATTTCAAGAAGTGCATATTATAAATACAAGGATGCAATTTTTGAATATAATGGTGAGGATAGTGATGAAACAGTTACCATAAGTGCAAAGCTCAAAGACAATGCAGGTGTGCTTTCTGCCCTGATGAATGAGCTTTATACAGCAGGTGCAAATGTTTTGTCTGTTAACCAGAGTGTTCCCGTTAATTCGGTAGCAGATGTTTCGGTTACTGTCAGAATTACTGAAATAGTTGTGTCACTGTCACAGCTTATTGAAAATATAAAAGGTATAAACGGAGTTAACAGCGTTAGCCTGACAAAACTTGAATAGATAAGCCTAAAATAACCAGTTTCTCGCAGGCTTGCTCATTTTTTGCTTTGCCATACGGCAGTATGCCTGCATCAAAGAAATAAACAATCCTACGCAAAACTGGTTATTTTAGGTGCAGGCAGTTTTGCCTTAGCTGATTTTTTCAAAGATAAGGCATAAATTCGAGTTAATACTTGCGTATTGACGAGGATTTTAACACAATATTTGGAGAAATCAGCAAGTCAAAACCTTTGTCTGTTCAAGTTTTATCAGGCTAAGCTTATATAGGAGGTTATTAAATGAAGGTTGCAGTTATGGGCTATGGTACAGTAGGCTCAGGTGTTGTTGAGGTTCTTGAAGCACACAGCAATACAATTCCTAAAAAAATCGGCGGTGAAAGCCTTGAGGTTTCACACATTCTTGATTTGCGTGATTTCCCCGGTGATCCCCATGAAGATTTATTCACAAAGGATTTTAATGATATTTTAAATGATCCTGAGGTTAAAATTGTTGCAGAAACTATGGGCGGTGTAAATCCTGCCTTTGATTTCACAATGAAGCTGCTTAAGGCAGGAAAAAGTGTTGTCACATCAAATAAGGAGCTTGTTGCACAGAAGGGTCTTGAGCTTCTTCAGGCTGCTGAGGAAAGCGGCTCAAATTATTTGTTTGAGGCGTCTGTCGGCGGCGGTATTCCGATAATCAGACCGCTCACACAGTGCCTTGCTGCCAACAATATTGAGGGCGTTGCAGGTATTCTTAACGGTACAACAAACTTTATCTTAACAATGATGATTGAAAAGGATATGTCCTTTGATGAGGCACTTAAAATTGCCCAGGAAAAGGGCTATGCTGAAAAGGACCCTACTGCTGATGTTGAGGGTCACGATGCCTGCCGCAAAGTTTGTATTCTTGCATCACTTGCATTCGGCAAGCATGTTTATCCGTCACAGGTTGAAACTGAGGGTATTACAAACATTACTCTTGAGGATGTTTCTTATATCAATTCAGCAAATGGTGTTATCAAGCTTTTAGGTCAGATTAAATATATTGACGAAAATAAAATTGCTGCTTTTGTCAGCCCTGCAGTAGTTTATAACGGTTCACAGCTTGCATCTGTTAAGGACGTATTCAATGCAATCCTCGTTCGTGGTGATGCTGTTGGTGACGTTTGCTTCTATGGACCCGGTGCAGGCAAACTGCCTACTGCTTCAGCAGTTGTTGCTGATATTATTGACTGTGCAAAGCACACTGAAAGAAAGAAGATTTTCGGCTGGGGTGCAGGCGATGAGGACTATGTTGTTGATTATAAGTCAACAATTAAAATGCCTTTCTATGTACGTGCCAAGGCAAGCTGCAATGATATTACAGGCAGATTTGCTGACGTTAAATTCCTTTCAAGACAGGGTCAGCCATCTGATGAGGTTGCATTTATTACAGATATTATGACAGAAAATGATCTTGCGGATAAATTAAAGGACATTAATGTCATTAATACAATTAAGGTTACAAACTATTAATTAAAGGAGGACATAGGCTATGGGACTTATTGTTCAAAAGTTCGGCGGCTCATCTGTGGCTAATGCCGAGCGAGTTATGAATGTTGCCCGTATCGTTACTGATACCTACAAGCAGGGCAATGATGTTGTGGTTGTTGTTTCTGCACAGGGCGACACAACAGATGATTTAATTGAAAAGGCTAATGAAATCAACCCAACTGCTCATAAGAGGGAGATGGACCAGCTCCTTGCAGCAGGCGAGCAGATTTCAATTTCTCTTCTTGCTATGGCAATTGAAAAAATCGGATGTCCTGTTATCAGCCTTCTTGGCTGGCAGGCAGGCTTTAACACAAACTCAATTCACACTGCGGCAAGAATTAAGAATATTAAGCCGAACAGACTGCAGGCAGAGATTGCAAAGCACAATATTGTTGTTGTTGCAGGCTTTCAGGGTATTAACCGCTATGACGATTTAACTACACTCGGAAGAGGCGGAAGTGACACATCAGCAGTAGCTATTGCCGCTGCATTAAAGGCTGATAAATGCCAGATTTACACTGATGTTGAGGGCGTTTATACAGCAGACCCGAGAAAGGTTGATAATGCTAAAAAGCTTAAGGAAATCACATATGACGAAATGCTTGAGCTTGCAACACTCGGTGCACAGGTTTTAAATAACCGTTCAGTTGAAATGGCTAAAAAATATGGTGTTGAGCTTGAAGTTCTTTCTTCATTGAATCCAATACCGGGTACTATTGTTAAGGAGGCAGCTAAAATGGAAAAAATGTTAATTCGCGGTGTAACTAAGGATAAGGACGTTGCACTTGTTTCAATATTAAAGGTTCAGGATACCCCAGGAATTGCTTTTAAAATCTTTTCAAAGCTTTCTGCAAAAAATATCAATGTTGATATTATTCTTCAGTCCTTCGGACGTGACGGCACAAAGGACATCGTATTCTCAGTAAGCAAGGACAATGGTCCTGTTGCTAAAGAACTTCTTGAGGATATGCTTGATAACTGTGAAATTGTATGCAATACAGATGTTGCAAAGGTTTCAATTGTCGGTGCAGGTATGGAGTCACATCCCGGTACAGCTTCAAAAATGTTTGAGGCACTTTATGAAACAAACGTTAACATACAGATGATTTCTACATCAGAGATTAAAATTTCAGTAATCATTGATGCTGATGATGCTGACAGAGCAGTTACTGCAGTTCATAAGGCATTCATTCCAAATGACTAATACATTAACGGGCTGATTTTTTCAGTCCGTTTTTTGTTGTAATTATATTTAAGTTCCATTATAATATATACATTAATGATAAAGGCGGTGTGAGTATGCCATATTTGTTTGCTCATTTTAAGGAAAAAACTACTGTTGATGGTGAGCAGGTTTATTTTGCTCTTAGTATTGACGGCTATAAGTGGGAACAGATTAACAAAGGCAATCCGATAATTACCTGTACAAAAGGGGAGGGAGGATGCCGTGATATTGAAATGGTCCGATTAAAGGAAGGCGGATTTGTTATTCTTGCTACTGACCTTTGTATAGTTAACAGAATGGACGAGGATTATAATATTGACTGGAAGGATGTTAATCATAACGGCAGCAAATATTTGTCAATGTGGCGAAGTGATGATTTGATACATTTCAGTGAGCAGGAGCTTGTTCATTTCGGCTGTGATGATTTTGGCTGTTTGTGGGCGCCTGAGGTGTTTTATGACGAGATAAATGATGAATATCTTATTCACTGGGGTTCAACTCATAGTGAAAGTGATTTTGAGCATATGAAGATTTATTGCTGTACCACTAAGGATTTCAAAACCTTCAGCCAGCCCAAGGTGTTTTTTGAAAAAGATAATGAAATTCTTGACTCACATCTTGTTAAAATTGACGGAGTATATCATCTGTTTTATAAAAATGCAGAGAATCCGTCAATGAATATGCATGCAGTGTCTGACAGCCTTTATGGTGAATATGTTCACGATGAAACTTTTGAAAATTATATGTCAACACTTTATCGCCCAGGCTCACACGAAGCACCGACTACATATATATTGCCTGATGGCAAATGGTGCCTGATGCTTGACTTTTTCGGCTGTGAAAAGGATAAAATGGGTTATGTGGCATTTGTTTCTGATAAAGCAGGTGATGCTCATTTTATTAAGGATACAGAGCATTTTTCTTTTCCCTATGGTTTCAAACACGGCAGAGTTATTGAAATAAGTAATGAAGATTTTGACAGGCTGAAAAGCTTCTATAATTAAAGTAAAAAGCAGAAGAAATGTAAGATACATTCTTCTGCTTTTATCATTTTACCGGTTTGGCTTTTTTATTTTATTCAGTACTGCGTTAATTTCTAAAATCTGCTCTTTGGTGAATTTTCCGCCAAGCATCATAAATACTCTTTTTACTGTGAAACCCTTTGCAAGCTCAATCATTGTGCTGTTGATTTTAAAGCCAGCCATGCTCATTCCTTCACTCTTTTTATCGTCCTTTTTGTCCTCATCTTTCATTGATGCTTTAAGCTTGAGGAACAGTTTTAATGCGGCAAGCTTTCCTCGGAAGGTAGACAGAATATCGCCGATAGTGTCATTGATTGAATAGTATCCTGCAGGGGTGTTGATTTCAAACCAGTTGATTACAGCACCTTCCTCTTTCATTCGGTAATCCTCGTAGAAGGTATCAACCTTTTTGATAAAACTTTTATCTGTTAAATCTCCTGCTTTAGCGGTTATCTCAGTTTCGCCCTCATTTTTAACATCAAAATAGAAGAATGGATATTTGCCCTTTTTCTGTTTTCCGATACTGATTCCGTTGGCAAACAGCTCAACCTCATCAAGATTTGAATATACTGTGATTTTTGTTGTATCTTCAACTCTTTTTACATATCTTTTTCCGCATATGTGCAGAACTGGATTTTTGCTCAGCCATGCCTGATATGCATAAAAGCTGTCTTTTTTATATTTTCGGTCAAAGGTTACAAGACCCTTGTGGTTCATTCCGTTTTCTCCGCCCTCAGCTCGTGCGTCAGCGGCAAAATCAAACATATTCCATACCTGGGTTGCCCACAGATATGGTCTGTCAATAATCTGCTTTATAAGCTCTTCGTGGTAATATGCCTGATATTCCTCGGTGTAGTCACCCTGCTCAGGCTCAGAGGTGTGCCAGTTAAGTGCCTCACAGCCGTATTCGCTTATGCCTATTGCCTTGTTCGGATATTTTTTGTGGAAATTATCGAACCACGGACCATACATATCAACATTTCCGCCGTACCAGCCAAAATAATGGTTGTAAGATAGTATGTCGCTTATATGAACATATTCATCATCAATACTGCACATTGTAACTGCGGCTATGGTAGTAGGTCTTGTTTTGTCAAGTGAGTGAGCAAGGTTGTTGAGCATTTTATGATTTTCAATAAGTGCAGGGTCAGAGCCGTTCATGGTGATTTCGTTTGAAAGTCCCCATGTAACAATTGACGGATGATTATAGCACTGGCAGATAAGTTCGGTCATCTGCTGTTTTGTGTTGTCAACACCATTTGTCAGGTGCTTTGATATATAGGGTATTTCAGCCCAGATAACAAAACCCTTTTCATCGCATAAATCATAAAAATACTGACTGTGCTGATAATGTGCAAGGCGTATTGTGTTTGCACCCATTTCATAAATCAGTTCAATATCCTCGCTGTGGTGCTCGGGCAGTAAAGCATTACCGATTTTAGGTCTGTCCTGATGACGTGAAACACCCCTGAGCGGATATTCCTTACCATTAAGGATGAAGCCTTTATCAGGGTCTACCTTAAAGCTTCTGCAGCCGAAGCGTGCAGATAATTCGTCAGCCGCTTCACCATTTTCCATCAGTTTTGCTTTTGCACTGTAAAGATATGGGTCATCAGTTCCATGCCACAGTTGAACATTAGCAATGGTGATTGTTACCTCGGGGTTTTTATCGTTTGCTTTTGCAGTGCCTATGCATTCTTTGCCGTCATATATTTCAAATTCAACCTCTGACTCTGTGTTACAGAAGGCTTTTATTGTTACTTCTGCATTATTTCCTTTTACAATCGGTGTCACCATAATTCCCGGTGCACCGAAGTATTCAAGGTCAAAGTGATTTTTCGGTACTCCGATGAGAGTTACATCACGATAAATTCCGCCGTAGAAGGTGAAATCAGCCATCTGAGGATAAACAAAATCATTTGGTGAATTGTCTGCTTCAACCTTGATTTTATTTGTTTGCTGAATATTATCCAGCTTTGCACGGAAGGTTGAATATCCGCCGTGGTGAACAGCAATTTCTTTACCGTTGAAGTATACCTTAGCACTCGAATTTACACCGTCAAACTGAATGTAGATTTCGTCACCATCAGGCATATCCTTTTTCTGAATTTCCTTTTCATAGGTGCAGGTGCCTCTGTAATAATCATTTCCGCCGTCCTGACCATCTGTACCATTCCATGTGTGGGGAAGATTAACAGTCTGTGTGCTTCCTTCTTTGGTAAAACTCCAGTTTTTGTTGATGTTTATTATATTTCTCAAATTGAGTCCTCCTTATTATTGTTGTCGAATTTATAAAGGAACAGCATGCTTGCAAAGCATATTATTGAGCCTATTAACGGCAAAGCACCTGTAAGAATATAAATTTTATCTGTTACTTCAGGGGTCTGGTCTGCACCAGAGGCAGCAGCATAGCCTGTTAAATCAATAGCAAGGGCTATAACAGCCTGACCGATACCCTGTGCCAGCTTTCTGAAAAGTGAATAGGTTGCATAGATTGAGCCTTCCTCACGGCGTTTTGTTTTCTTTTCCTGATAATCTATGCAGTCTGCAACCATTGCCCATGTTAATACAGTGTATAGACCTACAGAGAACATAACAACAGCAAGAACGGCAAACCATACAAATGGATTTCTGATTTTAATAAATGTTAAAACTGCAGATGCAGCTATTGAAAAAATAAACGGATATGTGCATAATGTTCTTTTGCTGAATTTTTTTACAAGCGGTTTGCATAAAATCATTGCAATCAGCATAGGGAACATTGAAATTACAGTTCCTACAGGTATCAGCTTAGTATTCTTAAAATAGCACATAAAGGTGTATTGTATTGTGCTTGTTACAGTCATTAAAAATGCAAGCATAGATACACTTGAAATTGTTATACCAAGCATTGGCTTATTGTGAAGGAATGCTTTAAAGGTTTGCAGATAGTTGAACTTCTGCTTTTCCTGCACAACAGGCTCAACTCTTTCAGTAACCAGCTTTCTGAGGAAGTAAAAAGCTATAAATCCGACAATTCCCATAACTAAAACAACATAAATAAAAACATTGCCCTTAGGATTGTCATTTTCATCATAAATAATCATTGGCAGAAGAAGCATTACGGGAAGCTGTGCCAGCATCGCACCGATGCTTCTTGAATTTGAAAGCTCTGCTCTCTGAATGGGATCTGTTGTAATAACTGACTGAAGTGAGCCGTAGGGGACATTGACACTTGTATAGGCTACTGACCATACCATATATGAACCAAGACAAAGTGTGCATTTTGCCCATAGCGGAGCATTCGGTATATATATAAACATTATAACACTGAATATCAGCAGCGGCAGACTGCCCCATTTTATCCATGGCATAAATTTGCTTTCACCGTTTTTCGGTATGTGTGAATCGCATAATCCGCCGATAATCGGGTCATTGATTGCGTCCCATATTTTTGCAATAAGAATAAGCACGCTGTAAATCTTTCCGGGTATGCCAAGACAGGTGACGTAGAACAAAAGCATAAAGTTGTTAATGAAAACAAAACTCATATTGCAGCCGAAATCACCAAGCATATACCCTAATTTATCACGGGCACCAAATGCCCTGACCTTGCCTTTATTGTCCATAAATTCCCTCCATATATCTTCTCCTTAATACCGTACCAGTTTATGGTTATTATTTTTCAACCAACAATAAATAAGTTTTATGTTGATTTTTAATATTAATATGGTATACTAATTTAGATTAAAAATTCTTTTTATATGTAAAAAAGTGAGGTATTTTAAATGCTTGAATTAAAAGACTTGACCTTTGTTGTTGAGGAAAACGGCAGAGAAAAGGTTATAATTGACCATTTGAATTACACCATTGATGATAATAAACTTACAGTTATTACAGGACCTAACGGCGGCGGTAAGTCAACACTTGCAAAGCTGATTGCAGGTATTGAAAGACCGACACAGGGCAGTATTATTTATAATGGTGTTGATATAACGGATATGAGTATTACCGAAAGAGCGGAGCTCGGAGTCAGCTATGCCTTTCAGCAGCCTGTAAGATTCAAGGGTGTTAAGGTTATTGATTTAATCCGTCTGGCATCAGGCGAAAATCTGTCTGTTGCAGGTGCGTGTGAATATTTGTCAGAGGTCGGACTCTGTGCAAGGGATTATATAAACCGTGATGTTGATGCAAGTCTTTCAGGCGGTGAGCTTAAAAGAATTGAAATTGCCAGTGTTCTTGCAAGAAAAACACCGCTGTCAGTATTTGATGAGCCTGAGGCGGGTATTGATTTGTGGAGCTTTCATAATCTTATTAAAGTGTTTGAAAGATTGCAGTCAAAAAAAGAGAATACTATTATAGTTATTTCTCATCAGGAGAGAATACTTAAAACTGCTGATGAAATATTGATTCTTGCAGCAGGAAAGGTCAAGGCAAGCGGCAGCAGGGACGAAATGCTCGGTCAGGTGCTTGGCGGTGCTGACGGCTGCAGATTTTATTCAGAGCAGGAGTGTGAGGAGTAGTATGGATCAGATTCAGAAGATGCTGCTTGAGCAGGTTGCAGATTTACACGAGGTGCCGACAGGTGCCTACAATATAAGAGCTAATGGTGCAGGTGCAGGAAGAAATACAACTGCCAATATTGATATTGTTACTAAGCAGGACAAGCAGGGCATTGATATTATTGTTAAGCCGAACACAAAAAAAGAAAGTGTTCATATTCCTGTAGTTATCAGCGAAAGCGGACTTGAGGAATGTGTGTATAATGATTTTTATATCGGTGAAAATGCTGATATTATTATTGTTGCCGGCTGCGGTATTCATAATGCCGGTGACAGCCTTTCTGCACATTCGGGAATCCATTCCTTCCATATCGGCAAAAATGCCAGGGTTAAATATGTTGAAAAGCATTATGGCTCAGGTGAGGGAACAGGCGAAAGAATAATGAACCCTCAGACTATTGTTGACATAGAAGAGGGCGGCTTCCTTGAAATGGAGACTGTTCAGATTAAGGGAATTGACTCAACAAAGCGTTCAACAAAAGCAAGACTTGATAAGGATGCTAAAATTGTTATCACCGAAAAACTGATGACTCACGGCAATCAGTTTGCAGAAACAAGCTTTGAGGTTGATATGGACGGTGAAAATTCCAGTGCTAATGTTATTTCACGTTCAGTTGCAAAGGATAATTCAAAGCAGATTTTCTATTCAAAGATTAACGGCAATAACAAATGCTCAGGTCATTCGGAATGTGATGCTATTATTATGGGCAATGCCGTAATAAGTGCTGTGCCTGAAATTACTGCAAATGATCTTGACGCGGCTTTAATTCATGAGGCTGCCATAGGCAAAATTGCAGGTGAACAGATTATAAAGCTTATGACTTTAGGCTTAACTGCTGAGGAAGCAGAGGAGCAAATTGTAAACGGTTTTCTGAAATAGTACACTTTTTATGAATTTGTCAATTAACTGCTTTGCGGTGAAAAAATATACAAACTTTTTTAAAAAAGTTGATTTTTACTATTGCAATTTGTGAAAAGTATGCTATAATGTAAAAGAACTAACATCATAGTACTTCTTAGGCAATAGGTCTCCGGAGTTCAAATGTTTTTTATCTTCGTACGTATTTGTTTCAATACGCTGACTGTTTGTAAGAAATATGAGAACTTTGGTTCCGTTTGAGAGTACAAAAGGAATTACTAGCCCGAAAGGGCTAGTAATTCTTTTTTTATTTGCTGTTGCTTTTTTTGTTTTTATCTGTTATAATGAGCACGTAATATTTTACTGTAGCAAAGTGCTAACGTGCTATCAGTGTAAAAATGAAAGGGATTTTTTAAAATGAAAAAAGTATTATCAGTTTTGCTTGCAGTTTTGATGCTCGTTTCAGTGGGCTCATTATTTGCTGCTTGCACAAAGGAAGAAACAGATGACAATAAGGAAAGCGGCACAGATGCAAGTGCTCAGAGCTCAGATTTAGCTTACATAAAGGATAAGGGCGAGCTCGTTATCGGTATCACTCTTTTTGCTCCTATGGATTATTATGCTGACGAGAATGAAACAGAGCTTACAGGCTTTGAGGTTGAGTTTGGTAAAGCAGTTTGTGAAAAGCTCGGCGTTACTCCTACGTTCCAGGTTATCAGCTGGGAGGCAAAGGAAAATGAGCTTAATGCAAAGAACATTGACTGTATCTGGAACGGTCTTACAATTGATGAAGACAGACTTGCTACAATGTCGATTTCAGATCCTTATATGAACAATAAGCAGGTGCTTATCACTAAGGCTGAAAATGTTGAAAAATATTCTCAGGCTGGTGCACTCAAGGGTCTTACAGTAGTTGCTGAAAAGGAATCAGCAGGTGAGGGTGTTGCTCAGAATGATGCTTTCTTTGAAGGCTGTAATTATATTGCTGTTGACAGCATGGCTAAGGCTATGATGGAGGTTAAGTCAGGTTCAGCAGATGCGGCTGTTATCGACTATGTAACAGGTATCGGCTCACTCGGTGAGGGCACTGACTATGCTGACATTGCTATTGTTGAGAGTGCAAGCTTTGCAGACGAGCAGTATGGTATTGCTTTCAGAAAGGGCAGCGACGTAACTGCTGAGGTAAATAGGGCAAGAAAAGAGCTTCTTGCTGATGGTACACTTAAGAAGATTGCTGACAAGTATAAGCTCGGTGAGCAGCTTATTGCTGAGTAATCTGTTTTAAAATCAAATTTTATTCGTCGACGGAAACATCTTTGCGGTGCTTCCGTCAATGAATTTTTATTAAGTTTTTAGTTTTTGTGATAGGGGAATTGTATGGATAGCTTTGTTACGGTTTCAACCGAGCTTCTGAAAGGCTTTGGCGAAAATGTCAAGCTGTTCGGTTTAACACTTCTGTTTTCATTGCCTTTGGGACTGATTATAACCTTTTGTTCTACATCAAAATTCAAGCCTCTTAAGTGGCTTTCAAAAACCTTTGTATGGATTATCAGAGGTACACCGCTGATGCTTCAGCTTTTTGTGGTGCTTTATGTTCCCGGCTTATTGTTTAATTTTCCGATTAAGGTTCGTTTTACTGCTGCATTAATTGCTTTTGTAATTAACTATTCCTGTTATTTTTCAGAAATTTACAGAGGTGGTATTGAGAGCATACCAAAGGGTCAGTATGAGGCAGGTCAGGTGCTTGGTATGACTAAGACTCAGATATTTTTCAAGGTAGTTCTTATGCAGGTTGTCAAAAGGATAATTCCGCCGATGAGCAATGAAATTATTACACTTGTTAAAGATACCTCTCTTGCTCGAGTAATTGCAGTCAGCGAAATAATTATGGCTGCTGACAGATTTTCTGCAAGGGGAATTATCTGGCCTTTATTCTACACAGGCGTATTCTTCCTGCTGTTTAACGGCGTACTTACAATTATATTCGGAAGAATTGAAAAGAAGCTTGATTATTACAGAGGTTGACGATATGGCTATATTAGATGTAAAAAATATACATAAAAGTTTCGGTAATAATGAGGTGCTTAAGGGTATTGATTTTTCACTTGAAAAGGGTGATGTGCTGTCAATTATCGGTTCATCCGGCAGCGGCAAAACAACTCTTTTAAGATGTCTCAACTTTCTTGAAATTGCCGATAAAGGCTCAATTGAGGTTTTAGGTGAAACTCTTTTTGATACCAATGATAAAAGCACTCTTAATGAAAAGGAAATAAGGCGTAACAGACTTCATTTCGGTCTTGTATTTCAGCAGTTCAATCTGTTTCCTCAGTATACCGTTTTTGATAATCTGACTCTTGCCCCGAAACTTGCGTTAAAGGATGAGCTTAAGGCATTGAAAAAGGACGGAGCGGCTTCTAAAGAAATTAAAGCAGAGCGTTTGGGTGAGATTGAAAATAATGCATATGAGCTTCTTGAAAGAGTGGGTCTGAGCGAAAAGGCTAAGGCTTATCCGTGTGAGCTTTCAGGCGGACAGCAGCAGCGTGTTGCAATAGCAAGAGCCCTTGCTATGCAGCCTGATATTCTTTGCTTTGATGAGCCTACATCAGCACTTGACCCTGAGCTTACAGGCGAGGTGCTTAATGTTATCCGTTCGCTGAAAACAGGTGACAGCACAATGATTGTTGTTACCCACGAAATGCAGTTTGCAAAGAATGTTTCTGATAAAATAATGTTTATGGCAAATGGTGTTGTTGAGGAATACGGCACGCCTGCTCAGGTTTTTGATAATCCGAAAAGCGAAATTCTTCGTGCGTTCTTGCAAAAAGCACTCGATTAGTATATAATAGTTTTATAATTAAGGAGGGGTAGCAATGAATTTAAAAAGTATTATTGACAAGAAAAAAGAGTATGCTCAGTATATGGTGGATGAAATCACCCACATATGCAAGGATATGCCTAAGCGTGATCCGGGCTCAGAGGGTGAAAAAATTGCCTGTGAGTATATGGCAGACGTGCTCAAAAAGGATTGTGGCTGTGACGAGGCTAAGGTAGAAAGCTTTAAGGAAAATCCCGGCTCATTCTTTGGATGGATTTACTTCACAATCACCTTTGTGCTTGCGGCAATTGTTTTGTTTTTCTTCTGCCCGATTATATCAGCAGTTCTGATTATTGTCGGCTTGCTTATTGCATTTTTACAGTTTGGTCTTTATAAAAAGACTATGGACAGATTTTTCCCTGAAAAGACAGGACACAATGTAACTGCTATCAAGCATTGCACAGGTGAGGTTAAGCGCAGAATTTTCTTCAATGGTCACCCTGATGCTGCATGGGAATGGCCTGTTAACTACAAGCTCGGCGGTGTAGGCTTTGAGGGTCACGCAGTAATTTGCGGTATCGGTGCACTTTACTATGTTGTTATTTCAATTATGTATGTTGTTCAGAATGGTATCGGTTTTGCTGTGATTGACAAATCATCACCGCTCTTCAAATTCGCTTTAATCGGTTTGATTTTTGTTCCGTTCTTAATCGGTTTGTACTGGATGTGGAACGAAAAGAGAGTTGTTGACGGTGCTAACGATAATCTTTCAGGCTGTTATATGGGTATCGCTGTTATGAAGGCTCTTCAGGATTCAGGTATTACATTTGAGAATACTGAAATCGGTGTTGTTCTTACAGGTTCTGAGGAGGCAGGTCTTCGTGGCTCAAAGGCATGGTGCGAGGCTCATAAGGATGAGTACAGAGATGTTCCGACCTTCTTCTTCTCATATGATACAATTCACGACCCGAAATATCTTATGGCTAACTATCGTGACCTTAATGGTACAGTTAAGGCTGAACAAG